>CAYNIK010000031.1:0-8871 GCA_964397145.1 uncultured Limnohabitans sp. | reverse complement strand
AGGACAGTACCAGCACCAATTTCCAAGCTCAACAATCCATTCGCATTCGTGCTTTTGGTATGGCGCTCTGCAAATACAGCAGGGCCATTGGGCGAGCCTTTTACAATTGAAATTTTAATTCCTACGGTACTCGATGCAACTACCACATTGCTTGCATTACGAATAATGGCCTGGTAACTCATTTTTTGTGGCGCCTGTGCCAAAGCACAAGTTGCTAGCATAAAAATTGTACAAATCAGAAGTACTTTTTTCATCACTTTTTAGTAGTTATATTTTTTCAAAAAGCCCCTGTCTGAGCTCTTGATTCTTGTGTCTATTTTCTATTTTCTCAATAAATTCAGCATCCCTCTTCGCGACTCTCCAGTTTCTTTGACCGTGATGACCCAATAGTAGGTACCGATAGGAAGGTCTCTTCCTTTCTGTTTTCCATCCCAGCGTACATCTGGATTTTCTGTAGCAAATACTAGCACTCCTCCCCGATCAAAGATCTGAATGCGGACTTGTTCAAAGAAGCGCAGGGCAGGAACACCCCAGGTATCGTTGGAGCCATCTCCATTGGGCGTAAAGGTGTTGGGAATGACCAAAGTGCTAGAAGAAGGTCGAATTCGAGTAATCTCAAAGAGTTTCTCCAGGGTATTGCCATCCCGATCAATAACTTGTACCAAAAGGGTAAACTTCATCCGACCGGGTGCAGGATCCAAGCTGCTCCAGAATAAGCTGTTGCCTTTGATTTCAAATAAACTGTTGTCATAGCCCTTACCCATCAAGTGGATTTCGTGCACATCATCCACTGGGTCATCCACTAGAAATGCACCTACGGAAATAAAGAACTGATCTCCAGTAACTGCAAAGGTGGAGTTGGTTAAACTCACATCCCGTATCGGATCTTTGGGCAGTACTTGAACCCGAATCTGAGATTCTATTTTGGAAGGATTGGTGATGAAGGTGGGGAGAATTAAACTTCCGCTGAGCGTATATAGACCTCGTTTGAAAACATTCAGCGTGGATAGATTCCAGTTGACCCCTACACGGACGAATTGTCCATCGGTAGTTTGAATGTTTACTGTGTTAGGTAAACTAGGAATTTTGGACCAAGGGGTTTGAATAATGGCCACTTCCATCGCTCTGGAAACTTTCGCAATCTCGTAGCGCTGCTGTACCCCCTGGGCTTCTATACCCGATACACCCGCATGTGCAGTGTACACCACTTGGCCCACACTGTAAGCAACAGAACCACCAGACCCACTGATATCACCACCAGCTGCATGGGCTGATTCTTGGGCATAGGAACTAACTGATAAGCCAATGATCAATAAAGCATGACTCAAGAAGTGAAAACCCAGAGTTTTCAAATTTCTTTTTAGCCTACTCAATTGATTCACTGGTCTTGATGATTAATTAGAACTTTTTAAAGATACAGAATATATTTTACCCAATTAAATTAAAATTGACAATGAAATAATCTAGTAAAATTCAATAAAAAGATAATTAATCACTACACAATCTAAATGGATTGTTGATCTTGAACCCTAATCTAAATGTTCTTAAAACCTAAGCCAGAATCGCTGACTCAAGAATCATCAGGTAGGTACAATTCTATTCGACCTAGGTAGGCTTGTCTGCCTTAGACTTTAAAATAAGACATAAAAAAAGGAGCTACATTTCTGTAACTCCTATTTTCCTTATGAGCCCCTTGCCGGGATCGAACCAGCGACCTACTGATTACAAGTCAGTTGCTCTACCAGCTGAGCTAAAGAGGCCTACCTTTAAGGTGATGCAAATATAGAAGTATTGCCCTATTCGTCCAAAAGCACTTCTCATATTTTTTAAGATTCACGCTATCTTTCAGATAGTGAGGACTTAAAAATTAAAATTCTTTGAGGATAGAAAGCTTCTTTTTTAATTTATCAATCTCTTCTTCCGCTTTTTGAATTTTTACATCAAACTGTTCTCTTAACTTATCTGCTGTCTTAGACGCAGCAAAGAAATCAAGATTGTTTCTCCAAAGCGTAATGCTATTTTCAAGGTCAGTTATCTGCTTTCGAATACCATGCTCTTTTTTATTCAGTGTTTTCACTGAATTTGGATCAGCCTGCAAGCGGTTCAGATTAAGTCGGAATAAGAAATCCTCCTTATCGCCTCCTTTTGGTCCCAACTTTTCTAAATAGGCATCTACAGCCTCTTTGAATTTTGCTTGGACATCCTTGATGTTTTTGCGTGGAACAAAGCCAATCGCATTGAATTCGGAAACCAAACCACTCAATTGCGCTTCATCCAATCCCTCTCCCTTCTTGGTCAATTCAAGCAATTGATCAATGATCGCTTGTTTTTTCAACAAGTTTGCATCAAACTCGGAAGAAGATTCTTTAGAAGAATTACGTCTATTTTCGAAAAAGGCATCACAAGCCTCCTTAAACTTTTTATACAAGGCATCCCTGTTTTTCTCAGGGGTAGGTCCTAATTTTTTCCACTCCTGTTGCAACTTCACCAGTTGATTGGCGGTGGCTTGCCAATTGGTATTTGACTGCAATTCAACTGCCTGTGCAATTAGTTCTTCTGCTTTTTTCTGGTTCGAAGCTCTCACTTCATCCAATTCTTTGAAGAACAAATTCTTATTGTGGAAGAATTGCTTGAACAAGGACCAAAACACCTTATTGATATCCTTTCCAGACTCTTTAGGGATAGCACCAATCTTCTCCCACTCCTTCTGAATCTCCAGAATCTCCTTGGTCTTTACATTCCAATCCTTAATTCGATCCGCTTTAAACTCACCAAAAGAGGTTAATGCTACAATCAAGGCCTCTTTTTCAACCAAATTCTTTTTAATAACCTCTTTTTGACCGTCAAAAAACTCCTTTCTACGATCGTAAATTACATCTGAAGCAGCCTTGAATCGCTGCCAAATTTGTTCTTGTTCCTCTCGCGGAACTGGGCCTAGATGCTTGAACTCTTCATGAAGTTCATTGAGTTGACGAATCGCTTCTTTCAAATCTTCAACGTCTTTCAATGCTTCTGCTTTCTCACATAGTTCTAGCTTACCTTCTAAATTCTTCTTTCGATCAAGTTCCTTAAGCTCAAAATAGATACTTCTATTGTCATAAAAACGATCCATTAAGGCATTAAAGCTTGCCCAAAGATTTCTACTTTGGGCTACTGGAACAGGACCAATAGCCTTCCAAGCTTCTTGAATTGATTTTACGGAAGCCATACTCAAGGTTGTTTCTTCGCCGTCAACCAATTCGCGCAACTTGTTCAGTAGTTCGGTCTTTGACTGAAGATTCTTCTCCTTTTGCTTTTCTGCTTCCTTGCGTACCGCATGAAGTTGATTACGGAAGTTTGAGAAAAGTGAATTGAATTCACGATCGAGGTCAGCTCCTTTAAATGCGAAATCATCCGCAACTCCCCCTTCCGACAAAAATTGTTGTAACGCTATCTCTCGTTCTTTATGCGTCAAATCGTCAAATGCTACTTTGATTTCATGAACAACTTTGTCCAATTTAATCGAAATCCCTACACTTACTTTTTCCTTCAACAAGTCTAGGAGCTGTACTTTAGTAAATCCGGACAAATCAATTGCTACAGGTTCTTCCTCTTCTACAGCGGACTCTTCCACTTCTAAGGTAGGAGCATCCAAAACTGGTGTACTTTCGTCTAGAACAGCTTCCAATTTTGTAGGTTCAACCACTTCTTCAACAGCAAGTTGAGTCTCTACTTCACTAACGGTAGGCTCGTAAACTTCTTCTGAAGTGGGAACTGATTCCACAGCAACTTTTTTCCCCTTCGTTCCTTTTTTAGGAACCGTGGTTACCTTGTCCTCTTCGGACAGCTCTTTACTTTTCTTGGTCATAAAAAACGATACTAATCTTACGCAATCGATTCAAAGGTAGGCATTTTGGCTAATTTAATCGAGGGTCGATGGGATAATTTGATTGAATTTCAAATTCGCCTCCCATTCCTTTCATTAATCGCCTCCAAATTTGGTCTGAAGGATTCTTAAATACTTCTAAACTAGTAGGTCCTGAGTAAATGACCCATGTTTTTTCTGCTAACTCAGCTTCCAATTGTCCTTCGGCCCAACCACTATAGCCCATGAAAAATTTCACTTGATCCTCGGCTAATTTCCCTGTTTTCAACTGTTCGATAAGGACAGAGAAATCACCCCCCCACCAAATCCCCTCACCAAGTAATCTACTTTCAGGAATCACTTGCGCACCATAGTAAATGAAGTGAAGGGTGTTTTGCTCTACAGGGCCTCCCACAAAAACATCGGCATCTAAAAATTGAAGTTCCTTCACCAAATCACCCAAGTGTAAAATAGAGGGTTTGTTGATTACAAATCCAAAACTCCCCATAGCCTGATGCTCACAAAGAAGGATCACGGACCTCACAAAATTTTCATCGTTCAAAAAAGGTGCGGAAAGTAAAAGGCTCCCATCTTGAAGCTTTGGGATTGGATTCTTGTCCATGCAGAAAAGTAGGTTAAGTTTACTTAAATTTAATTTTTGAAATCACATTCCCAAGAAAAGCTTCCGAAAAATTACGGAGTAACCAATTTGCCAATGAACCTTGCCGCTATTCGGAAGGACTACAGCCTTCAATCCTTAGAGATCAATCAAGTTGCTTTGGATCCTTTTACCCAATTTCGCCACTGGCTGAATGATGCCTTGAAAGCAGAAGTGCTGGAAGTCAATGCCATGTGTCTGTCTACAGTGGGCAAAGATGGATTTCCGAACTCCAGAATTGTATTGCTCAAGGAATTAGACTCAGGATTTGTGTTTTTCACCAACTATGAAAGTGCGAAAGGAAAGGAATTGGAGGCCCATCCAAAGGCATCACTTACCTTCTTTTGGGCAGAAATTGAGCGGCAGGTCCGTGTAGTTGGAACTGTGAGTAAGGTAAGTACAGAAGAATCCGATGCGTATTTTTTATCAAGGCCATACGGATCACAATTGGGGGCTTGGGCCTCTCCTCAAAGTCAAGTGATTGATACGAGAGAGGTAATTGAAAACAAGCAGAAGGAATTGGATAAAAAATTCAACGAATCAGAAATGGTCAGACCTCCTCACTGGGGCGGTTACCGCCTTATCCCAAATCGAATTGAATTTTGGCAGGGAAGACCTAGCCGATTGCACGATCGCATCTGCTATGAAAAAGAGTCGGCAACGAATTCATGGAATCTAGTTCGACTAGCCCCTTAATTACTTCAAGTCAAAAAGGTCTGAAACGCCGATAAACCGCTCTACAGTAAATCCTTCTCCATACTTCACATGAATTCGATGTCCGAATTCCCGTGCCCTAGATTCAATAAAGGGTAAAAATTCAGGTGAAGAGATGAAACTTGCCGGTTCTTGGCTTTTAGGATCAAAAAATTGAGACCCAAATGCAGCTATGCTTTGTACTTTGGCCTCCCAATGTTCAGAAATATCTACAATAAAATCGGGTTGAATGTAGTTGTTCTGAATGTAATGGTAAACAAATTTAGGTCTCCACGCTGCTTGTTTGACGCCACCATGCCAGGTTTCAATCTTGGTTAATCCACTCATGAAGCAGGCGTTGGAAGCTAATGAGGAACCCTTGCCATGATCCGGGTGCCGATCAGTGATCGCATTAGCTAGGACAATCTCAGGTTGATACTTCCGTATCACCTCAATCAATTTCAATTGGTGTTCCGCATCATCTTTAAAAAAAACATCTTGGAATCCCATATTTTCACGAGCAGCAAGCCCTAAAATCTGAGCGGCTTTTTCCGCTTCTTTCAAACGCAGTTCAGGAGTACCACGAGTACCCATTTCACCATGGGTCAAATCAACAATACCTACCTTGTTTCCTTTGGATACCTGCTTGGCAATGGTTCCTGAACAACCTAGTTCCGCATCATCTGGATGCGCTGCAATGACTAGAATATCTAATTTAAGCATAGCAGAGGTAGTTATTTGACACGGAGGCTTTGTCCAATCCTTAAAATTGAAGAGCTTGAAATCCCATTTAAACGCGTGATTTGGGATACCGAAACCCGGTATTTTCTAGCAATCGCACCCAAAGTCTCTCCATTTTTCACTTTGTGATAGGCTGCAGATCTAGCCGAATTCCCCCTATTGGGAACGGGTTGAGATTTGGAATACAAACTGAATAAATCCTTAGTGATCGGTAAAATACGAGTCACTGGTTCCATTTTTTGAAAATCAAAAATATGATTTGGGTTAAATGCCAGCCCTTGATAACGTGCTTCGTAATGAAGATGTGGCCCAGTACTTCTACCCGTAGAACCACCATGTCCTAATAGATCGCCCGCTTTCACCTCGTCACCGAGTTCTGCTATATGCTTGGACAAATGCCCATACAAGGTCTCAAGGCCATTTTTATGCCTAACTAAATAATAAAGACCCCATCCATTTGCATTGTAGCCTTTAACTCGAACAATGCCGTCATAGGTAGCGTAAACCGCCTCACCCATTTCTAGATCGATATCCAAGCCCAAATGTCTACTTCCCCATCTTGGACCAAAACCTGAAGTAACGATCGTTTTAACCAGAGGCATGTTCCAAGACTCACCCACTTCCAAGTTATACAAGGTTAATAGGATACTATCTTTGATTTGATTGGCCTCAAAATCGTAAATATCCACACGATGAGAATCCCATTTTGAATAGTATTCAAAAGCAGTGACCCAAACGCTATCGATTTGGATTTGATCTGAAATTTTAACGACTTTATTGGTGGGCGCCCAATTGATGTTATAGGACTCTTCGGCAATTACAGACTTTGTTTTTGAAAGGTTAACTACCTCTTGAAACAATAACGAATCGGTGTAGGAAGAAAGGGATTTTAGATATCCAATCTCATCAAAATTACGCAATTCAATATTTTTTCGCTCCTGGGTTGATCCTGGAGTGACCGTGTTTTTTTTAATTATTTTTGGAAACACCTGCGCCTCTGCCTTGAAATAAGACAAGGCCATCAGTACCCCCAAAACCAATCTAAAAATCAATCGCATTAATCTAACTTACTAGTTTTCAAGAGCTGCAAGGAAACGCTCAGCATCCAAAGCAGCCATACAGCCAGTACCCGCTGCAGTTACAGCTTGCCGGTACACATGATCCTGGGCATCACCACAGGCAAATACACCTTCTACATTCGTTTTTGAAGTTCCTGGTACAGTTTGAATGTATCCAGCCGCATCCATGGTGATGAACTCCTTGAAAATTTCTGTATTCGGTTGGTGACCTATAGCAACAAAGAAGCCAGAAATTGAAATCTCTGAAATTTTTTCTGTTTTTGTATTCAAAACACGCATGCCAGTTACTTCATCTGCTCCTAAAATCTCCTGAGTCTCAGTGTTCCAAAGGATTTCAATCTTTGGATTATTTTTTACCCGATTCTGCATGATTTGAGAAGCCCTCATCTCATCTCGGCGAACAATCATGTAAACTTTTGAACAAATATTTGCCAAATAAGAGGCTTCTTCACAAGCAGTATCCCCTGCACCTACGATGGCTACCTCTTGGCCTCTAAAAAAGAACCCATCGCATACTGCACAGGCTGACACTCCTCTCCCATTGAGACGGGTTTCACTTTCCAATCCCAGCCACTTGGCAGAGGCGCCGGTACTAATGATAACCGTCTCAGCCAAGATAGTTTTCTGATCATCTACCACGATACGATGCGGACGAGCACTAAAATCAACTTGAGTAACCAATCCGTAACGAACCTGAGTTCCAAAGCGTTCTGCTTGTTTTCTAAAATCTTCCATCATCTCAGGTCCTAGGATACCTTCGGGGTATCCTGGGTAATTTTCCACGTCTGTGGTAATGGTCAACTGTCCACCTGGTTGACCACCTGTATACAATACAGGCGCCATACCGGCTCGAGCTGCATAAATGGCGGCAGTATAGCCAGCAGGTCCAGATCCAATAATTAAAACTTTTACGTGTTCGTTAGCTTGACTCATACCCTGTTTAGTTTCTCTTTTTTATCTAATCGTTTATCGCCACTATTTTTCCTTACATAAGAATCTCTTTTGTCAGGCAAGTTATAAAATCAAAAAAGGGGGCAAAAGCCCCCTTTAACTAGTTTATCCCAAATAAGGTTTGAGGGTTTTGCTACGGGAGGTATGCCTCAATCTTCGGATGGCTTTTTCTTTGATCTGCCTGACACGCTCACGTGTCAAATTGAATTTTTCGCCAATTTCTTCCAAGGTCATCGCATGTTCTCCATTCAATCCAAAATACAGCGTAATTACATCTGCTTCTCTTGAAGTCAAGGTCGAAAGTGCACGCTGTACTTCTTTTCTTAGGGAATCATTCATCAAGCCATCATCTGGCTTCTCATCTCCATCGTTTTCCAATACATCGAGAAGACTGTTCTCTTCCCCTTGTACAAATGGAGCATCCATAGAAACATGTCTACCAGAAATTTTCATGGTATCCACTACTTCAGAAGCGGAAACTTCCAAAACTTCTGCTAATTCTTCTGGAGATGGCTCACGTTCAAATTTTTGCTCCAATTCACTGAAGGTCTTTGAAATTTTGTTCAAAGAGCCTACTCTGTTCAATGGAAGACGAACAATACGAGACTGCTCAGCAAGGGCTTGAAGAATGGATTGACGAATCCACCAAACCGCATAGGAAATGAATTTAAATCCACGCGTCTCATCAAATCGCTGCGCAGCTTTGATCAAACCCAAGTTACCTTCATTGATCAAGTCACCTAAGGATAAGCCTTGGTTTTGATATTGTTTGGCTACAGAAACCACAAAACGAAGGTTGGCTTTTGTCAATTTCTCCAAAGCAAGCTGATCGCCTTCCCGGATTCTTTTTGCCAATACAACCTCCTCATCGGCTGTCAACAGATCTACTTTACCGATCTCTTGAA
>CAYNIK010000030.1:0-9503 GCA_964397145.1 uncultured Limnohabitans sp. | reverse complement strand
ACGATCAATCGCTTCAGGTAGAGTTCATTGGCAATGCGCAAGTAAAGTGGCATGTCCAGGGTATTGTGATGGGTCTGGAAAGGACGCGCTGCTGCTCCACCATGCACCGCTTGCAAGATTGGTGTCTCCACCTCTAGCCAACCATGATCGTCAAAATAGCGACGCATGTTGGAGATTATTCTGGAACGGGTTACAAAGGTTTTTTTCACGGCTGGATTTACTGTAAGGTCCACATACCGCTGTCTGTAGCGCTGCTCAGGATCGGTAAACCCATCATATACAGTTCCATCCTCGTCTCTTTTTACAATTGGCAGCGGCTTCACTGCTTTGGACAATACAGTCAGATGGGTCACATGAAGGGATATTTCCCCTGTTTGGGTAGTGAAAATGTATCCTCTCACCCCAATGAAATCTCCTATGCCTAGTAATTTTTTGAATACGGTATTGTAGAAATCAGGATTTTCTGGAGTACTGATGTCGTCTCTGCGCACATAGATCTGTAATCTACCAGTAGAATCTTGGATCTCCGCAAAGGAAGCGGAACCCATAATTCTTCGACTCATCAAACGCCCTGCAATGGAAATATCTTTGTAGTCCGTTTTGTTGTTCTCGTAATTGGCATGAATATCGGCCGCATTGGCATTGATTACAAAAGACTCCGCAGGATAGGGATTGATGCCAAGGGAATAGAGTTCCTCTCGGTCTTTTCTTCGTTCCAGTTCCTGTTCGCTCAATAGTTGCATGGTGATGGTTGGTCTATTCGTTCGTATCTATTTTCTTTTATGAGAGCCTTCTTCGCTTCATTTCTTTTTTTACCAATTCAAACTCTCGGCTGCTTTGACCTGCAATGGAAGAGTTTTCAGCTGCTCTTCGGCTGAGGTAAGGCATTACCTTTTCCACTGGGCCATAGGGAACATACTTCACCACCCGATAGCCTGATTTTGCCAAATTATAGGAGATGGAATCACTCATTCCATACAATTGGGAGAAATACACCTGATCCGACTTGGGATCAATTTGGTGTTGGCTCATTAATTCCGTAAGGGCTAAGGTACTCTTTTCGTTGTGCGTAGCACATACCAAGTGGACTCCTGCTTGCGCTGCATAAGCGATTGCCAAATCGTAATCTCGATCCGTCGCTTCCTTGTTGGGTTGAATCGGATCTACATACCCTTCCGCTTTGGCACGAGCACGTTCCTTTTCCATGTAGGCACCACGAACTGGCTTTGCTCCAAAGAAGTAGCCCTGCTCTTTTGCCACCTGGTGAGCTTTCTTCAGCCGGTCCAAGGAATCGTGGCGATACATCTGGTAGGTATTGTACACCACACAGCGCTCCTTATTGTAGATGGCCATTGCGCGATAAGCCATGTCATCAATCACATCTTGAAACCAGCTTTCCTCGGCGTCAACTAGGATTTTCAATCCAAGATCATGCGCCGCTTTACAAAGTCGGTCCACTCGACTTTCGAGTCGGTTGTATGCCTCCTGCTCTGCAGCTGTCAGGGTTTGCTTAGCTTGAATTTTCTCAAGAATGTGGTAATCACCTAATCCGGTAACTTTAAATACACCAAATGGCATGTAATCTGTCTTGGCCGATTCTACCAAGGTTTGGTAAATTTCTTCTGTAGTAGCTTCAAAACTCGCTTCATCTCCTTTTCCTTCTACCGACAAATCCAAAATAGAGTGTACCCCATAATTTGCTAAATGCTGGCAAGCCAATACACTTTCTTTGATGTTTTCTCCACCACAAAAATGCCCAAACATGGTTTTTTTGAGGATACCTTTGATGGGTAGATGCAGTTGAAAAGATAGGTTTGCTAACTTAATTCCAAGGTTTGAAAGCCAATTTTTATTGAGGGTGGCAAAAATCAGATACATCTTTCGAAGTTCTGCATTACTCTTGGAAGCAAAGGCTACTTCCAAATTCTCAAAAGAAATAGTGGGTTTGATGGGCATAGCGCGCATTTAATGGGGCAAATATAGTAGAAAAACAGCGACCCTTGGGTTTTGTTTGGGATTAAGAGCAAGGAAAAAGAGTGGATTTTTTACCTTCATGGAAACTTTAGGCACATCCCATTGGTTTCTCCGGCATGAACCCAAGTATCAAACAACTTTTCCCCTTCCTTAAAGATTCCCAACTGGGAACCCCCTTCCTCATCGCAGGTCCTTGTAGCGTGGAGACTCCTGAACAGCTAGATTCCACAGTGAGTCAATTGGCAACGAATGGCGTATCCCTAATCCGAGCAGGAGTTTGGAAACCCAGAACACGTCCCAATGGCTTTGAAGGATTGGGCAGCTTGGCATTGCCTTGGCTTCAGGAAGCGAAGCAAAAGCACGCGGTAAAGGTTGCTGTAGAAGTAGCGACCGCCTACCATGTGGAGGAGGCGCTTCAAGCAGGAATGGATGTTCTTTGGATTGGAGCCCGCTCTACCGTGAATCCATTTACCGTTACCGAGATTGCCGAAAGTTTGCGAGGCACAGATATCCCTGTTTTGGTCAAAAACCCCATCAACCCAGATTTGGGACTTTGGCTTGGAGCCATCGAACGATTGGAACAAGTAGGTTTATCTAGAATAGGAGCCATACACCGTGGATTTTCGAATTTTAGAGATACACTGCATCGAAATTCACCAATGTGGGAATTGCCAATCGAATTCAGAACACTTCGTCCCGAATTAGTCCTGATCAATGATCCCAGTCACATTTCCGGGAAACGATCCCTAGTGAAAGGCATCGCTCAACATGCCCTGGACCTCAACTTTGATGGGCTGATGATCGAATCACATATAAATCCGGATGCAGCTTGGACGGATGCAGCTCAGCAACTTAGCCCAGCAGATTTAAAACTGCTAATGGGCGAATTGGTCACAAGAAACGGAGATTTCAATACTAAGGACGGCCTAAATCCACTGGATGAAATCCGAAAACAAATTGACGAAATTGATCGAGGGCTATTAGAGGTATTGAGTAGAAGAATGCACTTGGTTGAAAAAATTGGAGCCTACAAAAAGGAAAATAATGTAGCCGCTTTTCAATTGGAACGTTGGCAAGAAATCTTGCATAGCAGATCCAATTGGGCAAAAGCAATTCAACTAAATCCAGATGTGGTAGCAGAACTGTTTCGAGTTATCCATCAAGAATCCATTCGAAAGCAAACGGAATGGATAGAAGATTAAGCATGAGCTAAAATTTATCTCCTAAAGGAGAACTATCAGTAGGCTATTGCTTTAAAAAAAATAAATGGAAGGTATTATTTTTAATTATAAATAATTGACAAAATTTTATTTTGAATTCACTGCATTGCATGCGCTTAATTAGAATTTTTTAAAAGTTATGTTCATTTTATTGAAAATTTGACAACAGGAGTGCAGAGAAATAATTTTGCTTTTAAAAAATAGTGGTTTACATTTACGACATGTTCATCACAGCAGTAATCTGGTTTAGCTTCTTTTACTTTTACTTTCGACCTCAAAATCGAATCGGAGCTGTGTATTGTCTAGCCAAAAACTAAAAGCAAATAAACTTCACAAAGCCCGATTCGAAAGAGTCGGGCTTTTTTTATTTAAACCCTTCAATTCCATGAAGCCACACAAACAAATTAAAGACTGGGGACTTGGCCTAAGTAACCCAATGATCATCGGAGGCCCTTGTTCCGCCGAAACACCTGAGCAGATTACACAGATCTGTACTGAAATGAAGGAAGCTCAATTTATTCCTCAAGTGTTCCGCGCCGGTATCTGGAAGCCAAGAACGCGACCAGGCTCCTTCGAGGGTGTAGGAGAAGAAGGATTGAAGTGGATGGAAATCGTCCGCAACGAGCTCCATATCCCCATCACGGTGGAAGTAGGCAACGCTGCACACGTAGAAATGGCGCTCAAGCATCAAATCGATATTCTATGGATTGGCGCACGGACTACGGTCAACCCATTTGCTGTTCAGGAAATTGCAGATGCATTACGCGGTGTAGATATCCCAGTGATGATCAAAAACCCCATGAATCCAGATTTGGAGCTTTGGATGGGTGCTTTGGAAAGAATGTATGCCGTGGGAATTACCAAGCTGGCAGCCATTCACCGAGGATTTTCGGATGCTTACGACAAGCGTTACCGGAACAAACCCAACTGGTCCATGCCCATCCACCTGAAGCGAGAGTGGACCGGAATGGAAGTGATCAATGATCCATCGCATATCGTAGGCCGCAGAGATGGATTGCTGGAAGTAGCACAAAGCGCCATGAATTTCGGTTTGGATGGCTTAATGATTGAAACCCACCACGATCCAGACAAAGCTTGGTCTGATGCCAAGCAGCAGGTAACCCCATTCCGCTTGAAGGAAATGATCGATTCGATTGAATTCAAGCAATCCTTAGAAAACATGCGTCCCGACGAAAAACTATTTGATTTACGTCGCGCAGTAGACCATTTGGACGACCAGCTTTTGGATATCTTGCAAGAACGCTTTTCTATCATTGATCAAATTGGAGCTCACAAACGAGAGCACAACCTGACGGTATTTCAATCCGACCGATGGAAAGAGGTGATGGACTCTCGTACCGAAAAAGGAGTGAAAAAACACCTCAGCGAAAAATTCATGAAGGAGTTGCTCTATTGCATTCATGAAGAGTCCGTAAAAAGACAAGAAAGACAGCTCCGCGAAGCAGAGCCAATCAAAAAATAAACAGAAAGCTCTTCCTGCTATTTCAAGGATAGCAGGAAGGTTTTTTACCTTTAACTCCTAGACCAAAGCGATCTGTGGAAACGGTACACTTCACAAAAGCCATTTGCAGTACCTTGAAAGAGGTATTGCATGCGCGCAATTATTCCAGATTGGTTCTGCTCATGGATGCAAACACCCATCAGCATTGCCTTCCATTGATTCAGGAAGTATTGCCTTCTAATGCCATGCTCATTACGGTGCCAGCAGGTGAACAACACAAAACTCTGGAAACCTGTGCTTCCATTTGGAAACAGATGACTGAAGCAGTCCTTGACCGACAGGCTTTACTACTCAATTTAGGTGGAGGCGTGATTGGGGATATGGGTGGCTTTTGCGCCAGCGTCTACAAAAGAGGGATCCCATTTATTACCATTCCCACTACCCTACTCTCCCAAGTAGATGCCAGTGTGGGCGGTAAGTTGGGAATAGATTTTATGGGGTTCAAAAACCACCTGGGCGTATTCCAACAACCAGAAGCCGTACTCATTGACCCCACTTTTCTACAAACACTACCCCAGCGTGAACTCCGTTCAGGCTATGCAGAGGTGATCAAGCATGGCCTCATCCGGGATGTGGCATTTTTCAGATCCTTACCCAGCTCCCTATGGGAAAATCAAGACTGGGATCGGGTAATCCGGCATTCGGTAGGCATCAAAAAAGCAGTGGTGAACGTGGACCCTAAAGAAAGCGGGCTTCGCAAAATCCTAAATTTCGGTCACAGCATTGGCCATGCGGTAGAATCCTTTTACCTCAACAGCCAAGATCCCTTGCTTCATGGAGAAGCCATCGCACTGGGTATGATTACAGAAGGGTTTTTATCCTTTCAGAAAATCGGATTGAGCTTTGAAGAATTGAATGAGCTCAGCATCAAATTGCTTACCATCTTTGGTAAGGTGAATTTGGACTCCAAGGACCTGAGTGCAATTTTGGACCTATGCGCCCAAGACAAAAAGAACGAAGGCGCTACCCAGCTTTTTACCTTGCTCCCATCCCTTGGTGACTGCACTTACAACAACCCAGTGACTCGAGAGGAAATCCGGCATGCCATTCTCTATTACCAGCAACTTCCTCAGGCCTAACCTTAGCTATTTCAACTCATGCAACTCCTTAGGCTTACCCAAAAATCTGAATTTCCAAGGGTAATAATACCCCTTCCCTCCTCCAAAAGTGAATCAAACCGTGCCTTGGTGATTGATGCCCTGACGGAAGGAAAAAATACGCTGAGCAACCTAGCGGAGGCGCGTGATACGCAAACCATGATTCGGCTGCTGCAAACTAACCCAGCTGTATTTGATGTACTGGATGCAGGAACGACTATGCGGTTTTTGACAGCGTTCGTTGCAGTGACCAACCAACAAAAAGTAATGACAGGCACCCCACGCATGTGTGCGCGCCCCATTGGAATTTTAGTGGATGCACTTCGGAGTTTGGGTGCTGAAATTCATTACTTAGGCACGGAAGGCTATCCGCCACTAGCCGTGCAAGGGCTTCCTCGCCAAGTCACCGAAAAAATCCGAATCCGTGGGGACGTTTCCAGCCAATACATTTCTGCAATCCTGATGATTGCTCCGCTGCTCCCCTTAGGTTTGGAATTGGAGCTGGAAGGAAAGGTCGGGAGCAAAACCTACATCGAAATGACCTTAGCACTGATGTCACAATTTGGAATTGTGTACAGTTGGGAAGGAAATACCATCAAAATTACCCCTCAGGCATACCAGCCTACCCACTTTGCTGTAGAGAGCGATTGGTCAGGCGCGAGCTATTGGTTTAGCTTGTTGGCCTGTGCCGATTCTGGTTCCTTTTTTCTAAAGGGGCTGAAAGAAAAGAGTTTGCAAGGGGATGCAGCCATCGTGGAAATCATGGCGCATTTAGGCATCCGAAGCACCTTTCAAGAAGGTGGGCTTTTGCTCGAAAAGCAAGGGGTAACCGGCTTGAAGAGTTGGGATTTTACGCATTGCCCTGATTTGGCGCAGACCGTGGCTGTGACCTGTGCTATTTTGGGACAAAATGCCCTTTTCACGGGATTGGAAAGCCTACGCATCAAGGAAACAGACCGTATCTATGCGCTGCAGCAGGAACTAGCAAAGTTCAATGCGGAGTTACGGGAAATTTCCCCTGACACCTTCCAAGTGATCCCATCGGTAACTATGCCACGTCGGGTGCAAATTCACACGTACGAAGATCATCGCATGGCCATGGCCTTTATGCCTTTGGTGACCAAAACCGAATTATGGATTGAAGACCCTGAAGTAGTCAATAAGTCCTATCCTAGTTTTTGGAATCAGGTAGATCAGGCTGGTATTTACCAGGAAATTCTTTCTCCCAGTACACCATGAACGTCGCAATTCAAGGAATCCCTGGCTCATTTCACCACCAGGTAGCCCTCCTGAATTTTGGAGGGCAGGCCAAGGTTCTCCCTTTTCTTACTTTCGAAGAAGTTGCCAAATCAGTTGCCAACGGCCAATCAGCGGTAGGAATTATGGCTATCGAAAACTCCATCGCGGGTGCCATCTTGCCGAATTACGAGTTGATTGATCGGTACGAACTCTTTATTCATGAGGAGTACTATTTGCCCATTTCTCATCATTTGATGGCTTTGCCAGGGCAATCTATTGCTGACCTCGTCGAGGTTCGCTCCCACCCCATGGCCTTGCTCCAATGCAAAGCCTTCTTATCCCAATATCCTCAGCTTCGCCTGATTGACGATCAAGACACTGCCTCGGTTGCCAAGCGAATCCAAGAAGAGCAACTCCAAGGAGTAGCCGCCATTGCCAGCGAAATCGCAGCAGCGAGTTATGGATTGGAAATTTTGGCGCCTCAGATTCAAACGGTAAAGGATAATTTCACTCGATTCATTTTTTTGACTCGAGAAAAATCCAAAACTCAAGAAGTGGCAAACAAGGTTTCCTTTAAAATCACCATTCGCAATGAGGCCGGAGGATTGGCCAAACTCCTCACGATGCTTGCCGAAAAAAATCTGAATTTGAGTAAAATTCAATCCATCCCCTTGATGGACAAACCTTGGGACTATGCCTTTTTTATTGATGCAGAATATAAAGATCCTGCATCCTACGAGGAGGCGGTGGCCCAGATGAGTAGGGAGTTTGGGGAATTGAAAATTTTTGGAGAATACCAAAGTAGGAAAGGATGAAGGGATTTGCCAAACGTATTGAAGGCGTTGAAGAATACTACTTTTCAGCCAAACTCCGAGAAGTCAACAGGCTCATCGCAGAAGGAAAGCCTGTATTGAACTTGGGGATTGGTTCCCCCGACTTAAGTCCTCATCGTAGTGTCATCGATGCCCTGAAAAGCACCGCTGAAAACGAACAAGCGCACGGCTACCAAGGCTATCAAGGTATCCCGGAATTTAGAACAGCGGTGGCCCAGTATTATGCCAGCGAATTTGATGTGCAACTGGATCCAAACCGAGAAATCCTCCCCCTGATGGGTTCTAAGGAAGGGATTTTCCACGTAAGTATGGCTTTTTTGAATCCGGGAGATCAGGTATTAATTCCCAATCCGGGTTATCCTACTTACACAGCCGTCACCCAATTGCTTGGGGCTAGTCCCATTTACTACAACTTGGATTTGAGTAAGCAGGGCCGACCTAATTTGGAGGAACTTGAGCTTTTGGACCTGAGTCGAGTCAAATTGATGTGGATCAATTACCCGCACATGCCAACAGGGGCTGCTGGCTCCAAGACCGTGTTGACAGAGCTCATTGCTTTTGCGCAGCGACATGACATCCTACTTGTGCATGACAATCCCTACAGTCACATCTTAAATCCGAATCCAAAAAGCTTATTGGCCCTCCCAGGAGGAATGGATGTAGGATTGGAGCTCAATTCGCTAAGTAAAACCTTCAACATCCCCGGCTGGCGTGTCGGCATGCTTTGTGGAAAAGCGGAATGGGTGTCCGCTGTACTCAAAGTCAAATCCAACATGGATTCCGGCATGTTTCTAGGCCTTCAAAAGGGAGCAACTGCTGCCCTTTTGCTTGGGAAAACCTGGTTTGAACAACAAAACGAAGTCTATGCGAGTCGCCGAAAACTGGTTTGGACTCTTGCAGATCATCTGGGATTGACCTATGACCGAGAGGCCGCTGGATTATTTGTCTGGTGCCGCGTACCTGCTGGCAAGTCAGCAGAAGCATTGGTTGATCAGTTGCTCTACGAAAAAAATATCTTCATCACGCCAGGAAAAATATTCGGCTCAGAAGGGAATGACTACGTCCGCATTTCCCTTTGTCTCCAAGAATTCAAAATCTTGGAAGCCATCAACCGCATCAAACCGACCCCCTGAAATGAAAAAAATACATGTAATTGGACTCGGGCTCTTGGGTGGGTCCTTTGCCCTTGCCGCCAGACAAAAGTTTCCGGAAATCAGTGTTACCGGGCAGGATCACAATCGACAGCACCTCCAAGAAGCGCTAGATCTAGGAATCATCACAGAAGTAAAATCCATTCCGGATACCGATACAGATGTAGTGATTTTAGCAACCCCAGCAGATACTTTAGGGGATTTATTGGTCCAGACCTTGGAACAAATTGGACCCCACACCCTAGTTTTTGACCTAGGATCTACCAAGGCCAAACTGTGCTATTTGGTAGCCGATCATCCCAAGCGATCCCAATACCTAGCGGCACACCCAATTGCTGGAACAGAATATTCTGGGCCCAAGGCAGCAGATGCTGGGCTATTGGATAGAAAGGTGATGATCCTATGTGAGCTTGAAAAGACGGATCTGCACCTCAAAGAAAAAGCCTACCGCCTCTTTGATGCACTGA
>CAYNIK010000029.1:0-9674 GCA_964397145.1 uncultured Limnohabitans sp. | reverse complement strand
GCTAAATTGGGTTACATTCACTTCTGGTTAACTTTTGTAGGAGTGTACATGGTCTTCTTCCCAATGCACTACATTGGTATTGCTGGTTTCCCAAGACGCTATTATTCCTGGACCAACTTTGAGTTCACCAACTTGTATACTGATTTGAATATGTTTGTTTCTGCGGCTGCAATCCTCACTTTTGCTGCGCAGTTTATTTTCATATTCAACTTCTTCTACAGCATGTATAGAGGAAGAAAAGCAACTCAGAACCCTTGGAATTCCACTACGTTGGAATGGACTACACCGATCAATCCTGGACACGGCAACTGGCCAGGCGAGATTCCTACAGTGTATCGTTGGCCTTATGATTATTCTAAGCCTGGAGCCGCTGAAGATTTTATTCCACAGCATATTCCATTGTCTCAAACGCCAGAATCTAATTTACCTCATGAGCAAGAACTCGTTAAACTTGAGTTGGAGATCATGAAAGAGGAAGCCGATTTGGTAGCAAATGAGTCCAAGCACTAAAAAATCGATAAACAGCTACCGCCGCCTTTCAGGCATTACCGTGGTAGCTGTTTATTTTCTTATCCTAGTAGGCGGAATTGTGCGTAGCACGGGTTCTGGAATGGGATGTCCGGATTGGCCCAAATGTTTTGGCTCAATCGTTCCTCCCACACGAGTGGATCAACTTCCCCTAAACTACCAGGAGATTTACCTTGAAAAACGTCTTGCCAAGAACGAGCGTTTTGTAGCTACTTTATCACGATTGGGATTTACTGAGACGGCTTACGAGCTTGCAAACGACAAATCCATTCTTGTGGAAGAGGAATTTAATGCCACCAAAACCTGGATTGAATACATCAATCGACTCATAGGTGTTGTTATTGGACTTTTCATTTTGGCGACCTTGTTCAAGTCATTTTCGCTTTGGTCATTGGACAAATGGATCCCATTGACTGCATTTCTCTCCCTTATCCTAGTGTCATTCACCGGTTGGATTGGTTCAATTGTAGTTTCAACCAACTTGTTGGCTTGGATGATTACCTTCCATATGTTGCTTGCGCTAGCCCTAGTAGCGGTATTACTTTACAGTAACCGGAGAGCCACCCGATTACTTCCTAAAAATTCAAGTACAAACCCAATGCCTCGAAAAATCCTTTGGTTGCTTCTATGTGCTAGTTTCTTGATGCTGGTTCAGGTCGTATTGGGTACTCAAGTTCGTGAGGGAATTGATCGTGTTTCTTTTGCGATGGGCAACTTACTACGAGACGAATGGGTTGGTCAGGTAGGCCTTGTCTTTTTAGTTCATCGTTCCTTTTCTTTAGTGCTTTTGGGGGTACATATCCTTTATTTTCTGTGGGCATTTAAGTTTTCCATGCGAGGAACCTCTTTCAATTTTTGGAATCAAGTTCTTTTAGGATTGTTAATCGTAGAGATAGGTTCAGGGATGGCCATGGCCTACTTTGGGTTGCCTGCCTATTTGCAACCCATTCATTTGCTAGTTGGCTCATTGATTTTGGGAGTACAATTTGTTTTGCTTTTTCAATTGAAGGAACAAGCGGACTATAAACCGAGTTTGCATCTATGAATGCTGTTGGGATCACTTCGAATGCGATTGTAAGCCTGCTCCTAAGTAGGCTACGTGCTTATTCAGATTTGATTAAGTTTCGACTTTCTGCTTTAGTTACTTTCTCTGCAGTCTTTGGCTATATTTTAGGGGATCGAGGAATTGATTTTGGTTGGTCAGGATTCATTGGATTGGTGTTGGGCGGATTCTTTATCTCTGGAGCCTCTGGTGCAGCCAATGAAATCATGGAGCGCGATTTGGACAAGCTGATGAAGCGAACTCAGAATCGTCCTCTGCCTTTGCAGTTAATCTCATTAAAAGAAGCGTATTGGTTTACAGGGATTATTGCCTTGTTGGGAATAGGTCTTCTGTGGATATTTACCAATCCCTTGACTACCGCTTTGGGCATAGTGAGTATGTTGCTCTATGTATTTGCGTACACACCATTGAAGCGGGTAGGACCAATAGCAGTATTTGTGGGAGCTATTCCAGGAGCGATGCCTCCATTATTGGGATGGACTGCAGCTACGGGCGCGATTACTTATGAGGCCTTGATTATTTTTGGGATTCAATTCATCTGGCAGTTTCCTCATTTCTGGGCCATCGCTTGGGTTAGTGATGAAGATTATAAGCGTGCTGGGTTCAAATTACTTCCAAGTGGTGGAGGTCAAGATTTGAATACAGCCATACAAATCATGATTTACACCCTATTCCTTTTGCCGCTGGGTCTTTTACCAAGCTATTTTGGTTTGGTAGGTTTGAATTCTGGTATTGTAGCAACCGTATGTGGGGTCTTGTTTTTGGCTCAAACATTTAGTTTGATGAGAGATTGCTCACGTAAGTCAGCCCTAAAAATCATGTTTGGGTCATTTATTTATTTGCCGGTAGTACAGATTGCGTATTTGTTAGACAAAATGCCTTAAGCCATGGAAAGTGAGTTGAAATATATCGATATCGTCGAGCAGCCAATTAGTATGCATCCCAAGAAGTTTGCGCTGTGGTTATTTTTGGTAACTGTGGTTATGATTTTTGCTGCGTTGACTAGTGCATACATTGTACGTCAAGCGGAAGGGAATTGGTTGGAGTACGAGTTGCCTGAAATCTTCTGGGTGACTTCTGGAATTGTGATTTTGAGTTCCATTGCTTTACAGTTTGCTTATTATGCTGCTAAAAAGGATAATTTTTTGGGTTTACGAATTGGCATGGTCCTTACTGTATTGCTTGGAATAGGCTTTTTAGTGGGGCAGTGGTACAGCTGGGTAGCCTTGGTTGACCGAGAGGTGTTTTTTGTAGGAAATCCTGCAGGATCTTTTTTGTATGTTTTCACCGGATTGCACGCTGTTCATTTGATCAGTGGTGTGATATTTCTGATTATTGTATTAATTTCGACTTTTAGATACAAGGTGCATTCTCAAGCGCTAAATACTCTAGAAATGGCCACTACTTATTGGCATTTTCTTGGTGGCTTGTGGTTGTATTTGTTTCTGTTTTTGCTTTTGAATCATTAAAATTAACCCAGTACAAAAATTTACCTATGTCTGCGCATTCTACTGCTATCGAAGTAAGCACGAAAAGAGGCATTTGGGGTGGAGGAAATGAACCCCTAAAGGCCAGCTACGGAAAACTCATGATGTGGTTTTTCCTACTTTCTGACATCTTCACCTTTGCTGCATTTTTGATCACCTATTTGGCTATTCGTGTTAGCTATCCTGCGTATGCGGGTGCTGCAGATACCTTCACAGGTTCTAACGAATACTGGCCAGTTCCTGAATTGGTGTTTGAAGCGGTACCTTTTGTTCATGGTGTTCATGCTCCTCTTGTATTCGTGGGAATCATGACCTTTATCTTGATTGCCAGCTCGGTAACCATGGTATTGGCGGTGGAAGCTGGACATAGAAATGACCGAAATGATGTAGTGAAGTGGATGCTTTGGACCTTGTTGGGCGGGATCACTTTCTTGAGCTGCCAAGCCTGGGAATGGTCTCACTTTATCCACGGTACAGAAGGGGGCTCCGTGTTGACTTACGTAAATACGCTTGGTCAGAATGTAACGGAAACTGTTTTTGGAGCTAATTTGGTTGTGAATGAATATGGTCCTGCTGCATTTGCACAACTATTTTTCTTTATCACCGGTTTCCATGGATTCCACGTGACCATTGGGGTATTTTTACTATTCCTTTGCTTCTATCAGGCGGCAGTAGGGGTTTACGACAAGCGTGGTCATTACGAGATGGTGGAGAAAATTGGTCTCTACTGGCACTTTGTTGACTTGGTTTGGGTATTTGTGTTTACCTTATTTTATTTGATCTAAGCATTTCAATTCGCTCAATATGGAAGTTCAAGACACTAAATCTACGCTTCAGGTAAGTCCTCGAAACGAAGAAAAAATAAAGAAAATTTGGAAGACAGCCTTCATTCTCCTTGCCATTACCGTGGCGGAGTTTATCATGGCTTTTACCATGGATAGAGGGATTTTATTGTATTCCTTGTTTATACTTCTGACGATTTGGAAGGCTAAATACATCATGATGGAATTCATGCACTTGGGTGAAGAGGCCAAGCCTCTTTTTTACTCCATCATCGTTCCTCTGATCTTCTTGGTCTGGTTAGTGATCGCGTTAATCAAGGAAGGTTCAGAGATCTTCCTGATGCGTTGGTAATAAAAAAAATAATTTATCAAAAAAAGTTAGGTTGAAGTGAATCACTTCAACCTTCTTTTTTGTTACATCAAGTATGCGAAGTTTACGAATTCTCCAGGGCTTGGTCCTCGTTTGTATTTTAATGATTCCAGTGCTAATCTTCTTGTTTTTGAAGGGCTTTGGAAAAAATGAATACGATCTTCCTATTTTTTTTCAAACAGGAGTGGATAATCCTTTCCAAGAATGCCCAGTTTCTGATAGTACGCAGCATTTTATTCCTGAATTCACTTTCACCAATCAGGATGGACAACCTGTAGGAAGGAAACAGATGGAAGGAAAAATCACGATAGTTGATTTCTTTTTCACCTCTTGCCCAAGTATTTGCCCCGTCATGTCGAAGGAAATGGAGCGGGTAAATGACCACTTTCGAGATGAGCCAATGGTACAAATTCTTTCAATTAGCATTGATCCTACTTTTGATACTCCAGAGGTTTTGAAAGCTTATGCAGAAGAGCATCATGCGATTCCGGGAAAATGGCAATTCCTCTCAGGAACAAAGGAGGAGACTTTCCAGTTGGCACGTTGTGGGTTTGTACTTCCTGCTTTAGACGGAAATGGTGTGCCGGATGATTTTGTGCACAGTGATAAATTTATATTAATTGATGAGCTGGGAAGAATACGCGGCTATTATAGCGGAACAACCCGAGAAGAAGTGGATCTATTGATGTTAGAAACTAAAATTTTACTTCATGGCAAAAAATAATACCCCTGCAGCTTCTCAGGAAGCAAAAGTTAAAAGCTGGATTATTGGCATTTCTATTGCCGTTCCTTTGGCAGTAGCTGTTCTATTGTTTATGCCAGCCAAACTTACCTCATTGGGTGGCTGGGTATATTTTCTACCCCACCTCAATGCAGTAATCAATTCTGCAGCCTCGCTTGCCCTGATTGTAGCTTTGGTGTTTGTTAAACAAAAGAAATATGCCTTGCATGGTGCTACCATGACTGTGGCCTTTATTTTGGGAGCGATATTCCTAGTTTCTTATGTGATTTACCATGGGGCGGCGGAAAGCACCCCGTTTGGAGGCGAGGGCACTATTCGACTAGTGTATTATTTCTTGTTGATTACCCATATTTTGTTTGCAGCCATTGCCTTATTCCCAATTCTGTTTGCCTATTATTATGGCTATACCAACCAGCGTGAAAAACATCGAAAAGTAGTCAAGTATGCGTACCCGATTTGGCTGTATGTATCCGTGACTGGTGTGATTGTCTATTTGATGATCTCCCCGTACTATACCCAGACTTTCTAAATCCTGTTTAGTTACCTTTCCACTTGAGGATAACACATGAAAATCAAACTTCTTTTCCTGATTCTTGCAAGTTTCTTTATTCGATTCAGTGCTTTGGCGCAATGTGCTATGTGCAGGGCATCGGTAGAAAATAATGTAAGCAATGGAGAGACTTCCATTGGCGCTGGGCTGAACAGTGGGATTTTGTATTTGGTAGTAATGCCTTACCTAATGGCTGGAATCATTGGTTTCCTATGGTATAGGGCTTCCAAAAAGAAGAAAGCTAAACTCCAGTCACGCTAATACTATTCGGCAAAGTTTGAAACCAAACTTTGCTTTTTTATTTTTAGTCTTCATGAAACTTTCATTCCGTAGCCTCCTGCTTTTAGGGAGTGTTCTTCTTCTGCCTGTTGCCCTGATTTTGAATTTTTTTGTCTATCAAAAAAGTCAAGAAGAGGAATACGTACAAGCTATTGAAAAGAAGATTCATGCGGTAGAAACAGGGTTTGATCAAGATTTTGATTGGTATCAAAATCAAAGAGGGCAGTTTGATTCTCTAAGTTTTAATGGAATTAGCACGGGCAATTACAACTACCCCTTTTTCATTGTTAATTCGGAAAAGGAACTTAGGTTCTGGTCTACCAACGAGTTTTCGCTAGATTTTGCTGCGCTAGATTTAACTAAGGAATTTCAAGTGCTTGTATCTCCTTACGGCACTTTTTTAGTGAAGCAACAAAGATTATCCGCGAAAACTGAATCCACCTATTTTGTACAAGCTTTTCGCTTGATTTGGTCTGGGAATATCAAGAACGACTACTTGGTTATGGGGCCCAATCCAGAGGTTTTTGGGAATTCGCTTTTTACACTTTATCCTAAACCTGACGATGGGGGCTTACTGGTCAAATCTTCGCTTGGTGTTCCTTTATTTGGGATTGACTTCCAACCGGGTTTTGTTACCGTAGGAAAGGCATGGAACACCCCTTTACTGATTTTCAGTTGCTCCATCTTTCTTCTCTATGGGTTGATCAGCTTTACTTTTTTGATAAAGAAGTGGCAAAAAGGGCAGGTTTGGCAAGCCATAGGCTATGGTTTTTTCATTCTTTTCGTGGTCCGAGCGAGCATGTTGATTTTCAATTTCCCGCAGGCCTATTTGGATCTTGACCTTTTTGACTCTAGTTCCTATACTTCTTCTTGGATTGTCCCAAGCTTAGGTGACCTATTCCTTCATACCTGCTGCTTTGTATTGATTGTTGGTCTTTTGGTTTATCAGTTTTCGGCTAAACCTATTTTGGAAAAATTTTCAATTTGGAGAAGACGATTTCCTGAAGAGCTGTTGTTGGTGCTAGCCTTTCTTGTCGCGACTTTGTTTTTTCTTGCACTTTGGGGGATTACGCGAGATTTAGTCTTACATGCGAGTTGGACTCTTGATATTTCGGCGATTCCTAACTTCACGAGTTGGGTAGGGGTTAGCTTTTTAATTTTGTTTTTATGGGCTGCGGCCTATGTTTTCTTATGCCTTAGCTTGATCCATTTGGTCACGCGAGGAGGTTCTGATTTGCGATTGGTTTACCGTTTACTTTTCTCAGTTGCGGCAGGTTTTTCCATAGGGTTTTTTCTTTGGGATTTTTGGCTTGGTGTGGCAGGCTTGGTTCACTTTCTTTTTCTTGGGACGATACTTCGGTTTGATTTGGTAGCGAATGTCTATCGTTTGGGATTGGAGACCTTTTTGACTTTGTTTTATGCAAGTTTAATTTCAGCCACTATCGTAGCTGCCAGCAGCTACCACACTGCAGGCGAGCGCTTGGTCCAAGCGAAGATTTCTTTTGCAAACCAGCAACTACTCGCATCAGATAATCAAACGGTTTTATTTTTAGCTGATATTTTTTCTAGGCTCAAAAATGATCTATTCATTCAAAATCGTTTGGGGGATCCTTTACTGTCTAAAGATCCCGTGGTGAGTAAAATCCGAAAAATTTACTTGGACAATTATTTCGATCAATTCGATGTAGTGATCCGTGTTTTTTCACCCACAGGTGTTCCTAGTGGCGGTTCACTTGAGGGCAAGTCCTTGAAGGAGTTGCAGGAGGAGTATGTGAAGAGTGATTTTGCTACACAGGTACCCAATTTATACTTTGTACCAGAGTCTGAACGAAGTGATGGAAAAGCCTTTGTGGCCTTCATTCCAATGGCTAAAGGAAATCTTGCGCTTGGGACTATCTACATTGAGTTGGATCAACTTCGGATTCAACCAGGCAATGCATATCCGCGCTTGCTTTTGGATGCACAGTATGTAGAAAAATTGCAGGAGGATCCATTTGATTTTGGGGTATTCCGAGCAGGGGAATTGATTCGTAGTTCTGGAGGTTTCAATTACCAGCAAGAAGAGATTCGCTCCTTACTTCAAAATCCAGACTTGTTGGATGTGGGAGTAGATGCGTTAGGATATCATCATTTTGGGGTGAAAAATGAAGAAGAGATTTGGATTTTATCTTCACCTGAAATCAGAATTAAACAATTTTTTGGGACGCTCTCGCTGTTTTTTGTAGTCTTTGTTTCACTTACCTTTCTTTCAATCTTGGGTTCAGTTCTCCTCCAAGGTTATCGAAAATTTGAGTTCAATTACTCCACCAAACTGCAGTTGTACCTGAATTTTGCGTTTTTCTTCCCTATTCTAATTATTTCTTTGATTACGGTAGGGTTGCTTACCCAGAGTTATAAAGATGACCTCAACGAACAGTATCTCCAAAAGGCTTTACTCATCAAAGGGAACTTAGCTCGGTTTTTCGGGGAGCAATCAGCGCAAGAAGTGGATAGAGATGCACTGACCGAAGAGGTCAATACGCTGGCTACTACAGTAGGGACAGATATTCACTTGTATAATCAAGCCGGGTTGTTGGTCACTTCAAGTAGGCCTGCAATTTTTGATAAAAAGCTGCTATCCAATTTGATGCATCCAGGTGCCATGGCTGCTTTGTCAGAGAAAAGGGGTGCAGAGGTTTTGCTCGAAGAGCAAGTAGGAAAACTTACCTACCAAACGGTGTATTTGGCCATACCTTCTCAAGCAGGTATGGGAAGTGCGGTGTTAGCAGTTCCTTTTTTTGAATCAAAAGAGGAACTAAATGCGTTGATTTCGGATGTTTTGGGGAATGTGTTCAATGCATTTGTGGTGATCTTTATTCTGTTTTTAATTATTTCTTTTTTGGTCACCAAAAACCTAACGCTCCCATTCCGCTTATTGACCCAGAAACTTAAAGCGACGAATTTAGAAGACAATGAACCCATGTACTGGGCATCAAAGGATGAGATTGGACTTCTAGTCAATGAATACAATCAAATGCTCTACAAGTTGGCCGCAAGTAAAAAAGTCCTGGCCTCGACCGAGAAAGAGTCTGCTTGGCGGGAAATGGCCAAGCAAGTTGCACATGAAATCAAGAATCCATTGACACCAATGAAACTTACCTTACAGCATTTGCTGCGCTTGGAGCGAGAAGGAAAGTTGGAAGACGCCGATAAACTTAAAAAATCCTTGGAAACGCTGATTCATCAAGTAGATGCCTTGAGTGGAATAGCTTCTTCTTTTTCCACTTTTGCCAAAATGCCGCTTCCCAATAATGAACGCATAAATTTCAAAGAGGTCCTGTCGAAGGTGTTGGAACTATTCAAAACCGATAAGCGCATGGAGTTGGAGTTTCAGGATGATTCCTACACTGAGCAAATCCCCATTTTGGGAGATGACAAGCTTTTTGGCCGAGTAATCTCCAATCTCATCATCAATGGCATGCAGGCGGTGGAGCAGGGCAAAAAACCGCAAATCCGTGTTTGGCTGTGGTTGTCGGATCGTGCTGTTTTTTTAGAAATTTCTGACAATGGAAAAGGAATTCCTGAAGAGCTTCGAGATAAAATATTTATCCCGAATTTCAGTACCAAAAGCCAAGGTTCAGGACTTGGCTTGGCCATCGCGAAAAGTGGAGTAGAGACTGCAGGTGGTAAAATCTGGTTTGAGACAGAAGTCGGGAAAGGCAGCACTTTTTTCCTTACGTTTCCCTTGCTTAGTGATAAACTTTAAGTGCGGATAGGTCCTGTGGATTGGGTAAAATGGACTTGAAAAGACACGCTAGGACCACCAGACAAAGCTTATCAATCAATTCATAAAAAAATGTAACTTTGTCTGAGGTAAATAGTTGTTACACTAAC
>CAYNIK010000028.1:1492-9821 GCA_964397145.1 uncultured Limnohabitans sp. | reverse complement strand
GCCTTTGGAGCGCATAGCCTGGAAGATCTCCTGATTCAAAATGGAAGGCTTGACACCTATCAAACAGCCGTAAACTATCATTTTTACCACACACTTGCCTTACTAGGAATTGGAATACTGGCTACAATCAAACCTGAATGGAAAGGAACTGCCTTTTCGGCTTGGTGCCTGATTCTCGGAATTCTAATTTTTTCTGGATCGCTCTATATCCTTTCCTTGACAGGAATTACCTGGCTGGGTGCCATCACCCCTTTAGGTGGCCTTGCCTTTATTTTGGGATGGTGTTCACTTCCCTATTTCATCTATAAAAACAAGTAAACTATTGAAAAAAGTCTTCCTTTCCCTCCTTCTTTCTTGCTGCATATCAAGCCTTGTTAACGCTCAAAATACACAGGAACGCATTGCACAATTGGATTCTGCCTTTGGTCCACAAAGTTTTTTCAATGGACACCTCACTGGTTTTATGCTTTATGACTTGGAATCCAAGCAGGTTATATTTGAAAAAAACAGCCATCAGTACCAAATTCCAGCATCTACGGCCAAATTACTTACGCTGTATAGCGCCTTGCTTGTACTCCAAGACAGTACCCAAACGCTCCGATATCAATCTGCTGGTGACACACTAAAAATCTGGGGATCGGGAGATCCTAGCTGGAAGTATAGAGACTTTTACCAACCAGAATTTCGAAAAATAATTGGAAATCATGCAGTAATCCAGTTTTCAGACGCTAACCAGGTTTCACCTGCTTATGGCTACGGCTGGCAATGGGATGATTACTATTACGATTATGCTGTTGAAAGAAGCAGTTTGCCTATTTATGGGAATTTGGTAGAAGTGAACAAATCGGAAAATTCACTAGAACTGGTTCCAAAAATTTTCCAATCCAGGCTTCAAACTACCAGCAAACAAACCAAAGAACTGGAACGAGATTTCCACAGCAACACCTTCTATTTTAATTCAGAGAGCTTCTTGGGAAAGGAAAAGTATATTCCATTCAAAGTAGAACCAGAACTATTTATTAAACTAGCAAGCAGTGAAACAGGGCTTACTTGGGTATACAAGGCAGATTCATTGCCCCAAAACCACCAAGAATTCCGGGCAGCACCATTATCTCCAATCTTAAAGGAAATGATGTTGAACAGCGATAATTTTTTGGCAGAGCAAACCTTATTGATGATCTCAGATAAACTATTTAAAAGTCTAGATAGTGAAAGAGCCTTGGACCACCTTCTGAAAACAAGTTTTTCGGATCTACCGGATCGACCCAGATGGGTGGATGGCAGTGGCTTGAGTAGACACAATTTAATCACGCCCAGATCCCTAGTGCGCGTGGTTGAGAAGCTTCAAGAAATCCTTCCTGAGGAGCAGTTTGAAGAATACCTAGCTATTGGCGGGAAATCAGGAACCTTAAAAAAGACCTTTCAGGCTGCAAATCCCTACATCTTTGCCAAGACTGGCAGCATGAGTGCTTCTTACAGTTTGGCAGGTTTGGTCAAAACCAAGTCTGGAAAAACCTATGCTTTTGCATTTATGAATTCCAACTTCCCCTTTCCCGTTTCCACTGTACGCAAAGAAGTGGAAAAAGTAATGATCCAAGTCAGAGATCACTTTTGAAGTAGCTGCTAATTGCTTAAGTTGTCAAGCCCAATCATTGCCCAAACATCACCCATTACATGAATAAACGTCATTTCTTGAAATCCTTAGGCCTATTGGCGGCTTCAGGCCCCATTTTTAGTTTTGATTTTGCAAAGGCCAATGCATCCACCACCCTACTTCCTAATGCCTTACTTCCTGGTCAAACAGTGGGTATTATCAGCCCCTCGGCCGCTACCACAGATGAAATGGAAGTTATTGCCAAGGAGGGAATGGAGGCTTTAGGCTTGAAAGTGAAATTGGGTAAAAACTTCAAAAATCGATTTGGACATCTAGCTGGAACAGACGAGGAACGAGCGGAGGACTTTAATGCAATGTTTGCTGATCCAGAAGTAAAAGCAATTATCTGCCTGCGTGGAGGTTCTGGCGCAGCACGCATTCTACCACTGATTGATTATGACCTAGTAAAAGCCAATCCAAAACCTTTGCTTGGGCATTCGGATATCACTGCACTTCAATGTGCGCTTTATTGTAAGGCAGGCTTGATTTCATTTCATGGCCCTAATGGTTCTAGCAGTTGGAATAGTTTTCATACCACCCAATTTCAAGAACTCTTCTTTGATCAAAAATTAATCACTTTTAAAAATGAAGTGGCTATTGAAGGCGACTTGAAGAGTGAGTCACTGCAACTAAAAACCATAACCCCTGGTATAGTGAATGGGAAAATATTAGGGGGTAACCTTTCTGTATTATCAGATTTATCTGGAACCCCTTACTATCCTGATTTTCAAGACGCTATATTATTTGTAGAAGATGTAGCGGAACAACCCTATCGGATTGATCGTATGATGAGTACACTGAAGCTGAATGGGACCTTAGCTAAAATTAAAGGCTTTGTATTTGGGCAATGTTCAAATTGCAAGGCCACAAATGAATCGCTTACTGTCGAACAAATTGTAGATCATTACATCCTTCCGCTAGGAATCCCAGCCTACATTGGAGCCATGATTGGGCACATTCCACAGCAATTTATTATTCCTGTAGGTTCAAATGTGGAATTAAATGCCAATCAAGGAACCATCACTATGCTGGAGAATGTCTTTAAAAATAGCTAAACGGATGCCTTCACTATATTCCTTTTCACTAGCATTCCTTCTTTTTACTGCAATGACCTTTTCCATGCCAAATCACGCACAGACGACTTCCATGAGCTACCTTGCTTTGGGTGACAGCTACACCATTGGTGAAGGAGTGGCCTTGGGAGATCGTTACCCCATGCAGCTCGTCGAGCAATGGAACAAAACAGCAAAGGTTCCATTTACCTCCCCCTTGATCATTGCAAAGACAGGGTGGACTGTGGATGAACTTGAAGCAGGAATCAAGTCCACACCAACCGCAACGGGAGGCTATGACCTGGTAACCTTGCTGATTGGAGTCAACAACCAATACCGAGGACGCACCGTGGAATCCTTTGCAGTAGACTTTGAAAACATGCTACTTCGAGCCATTGACTTTGCCAGAGGGAATAAATCGCGAGTAATTGTCCTCTCTATTCCTGATTGGGGAATCACACCCTTTGCTGCCCAAAAAGGGGTGGATCCAGATCAAGTAGCAAAAGCAATAAATGCCTACAATCGAACCAAAAAAGATATTTGTGAGAAACAGGGAATCAAATTCATCGACATCACGGATGATTACCGAATAAACGGTGGATTACCGGAAGGAGTGGTTGAAGACCAGCTTCACCCCTCCAAACTCATCTATGGACAATGGACGGGGAAATTACTTGTGGAGCTTAAAAAAATGAATTTTTAAACCCTTATAGGTCCTAAAATTTAGATTCTATGAAGATCATATGCATTGGCCGCAATTATGCAGCACATATTGAAGAGTTAAAAAATGAAAAGCCGGGCCAGCCTGTCGTGTTTCTTAAACCAGATACGGCAATGCTAAAGGGAGGCGCTCCCTTCTTTTATCCTGACTTTTCCTCTAATATCCACCATGAAATCGAATTGGTACTCAAAATTTCTAAGGAAGGAAAATACATCCAACCCCAATTCGCCCATCGGTACTTTGAAGAAATTGGTTTGGGAATAGATTTTACCGCCCGTGACCTCCAAGACCAATGCAAAGCCAAAGGGCTACCTTGGGAAATTGCCAAAGGATTCAATGGATCTGCACCCATTGGAGATTTCAAATCGGTAGGCGAATTGGGAGATTTGAAAAATATCGACTTTCACCTCGAGATCAACGGGGAAGTCAAACAACGTGGGAATACAAGCATGATGCTTTTTGATTTTGCCACCATTATTTCCTACGTCTCCCAATTTTTCACCCTAAAAAAAGGGGATCTAATCTATACGGGTACACCAGCCGGAGTCGGTCCTGTTCAAGTAGGAGATCAGCTGCAAGGATTCATTGGCAATGAAAAAATGCTCCATGTTGAAATTAAGTAAGCTTACCCTTTTCCTTCTGCTGCTGTGCCTGACCTCTAGTTTACCGGGATGGGCACAACAAATTCAAAAAGGATACTTTCAATCCCCTGTAAAGCCTGGGGCTAGGAATTACCTTTCTGGAAACTTCTCTGAATTGAGACCAAACCACTTCCACACCGGCCTGGACTACAAGTTTGGCGGATCCGAAGGCGAACCAATCTACGCTGCCGCTACTGGATGGATCCACCGCATCAAAATTTCTTCGTTCGGCTATGGCAATGTCATCTACCTCAAGCACCCGAGCGGACACATTACACTTTATGGCCACCTTCGAAATTTCAATCCTAAGCTTCATGCCTGGATGAAACAAAAGATGTATGAAGCCAAACAGAATGAATTGGAAATTTCTTTGAAGGTAGGCGAACTTCCTATCAAAAAGGGAGAACTCATCGCCTATGGTGGCAATACAGGTAGTTCAGGAGGTCCCCACCTACATTTTGAAATTCGCGACAGCTTAGATCGGGCCCTAGACCCCTTGCTAGCTGGCTATTCCGAAATTCTAGATAACATTCCTCCTACCCCTCAAAAAATCGCCATTGTTCCTCTCGAACTGGATAGCCGAGTAAATGGGAAGTTTCAACGACTTGAACTCACCCCAGTACTCAGTGGATCTAGCTACCGCATCAACGAAACCATTCAGGTGTCTGGTAAAGTAGGTCTAGAAATTCAAGGCTATGACAAATTGGATGGGGCAGAAAATCAAAATGGCTTCCCCAAATTTGAAGTTTCCGATGATACTGGTTTCCTTTTCAAACTTCTTGTCGATCAGGTGGATTTCAACTTTACACGACAATTTTTACTCCACACCCATCAAAACCGCTTTACCAAACTCTATTTCCAAAAAGATTTGAAATTTTCCTTTTTCACTCCCAATACCCCTGAGACGGGAGCATTTCAGGTAGAAACAGGAAAAAAGAAAAACATCCAGCTTAAGCTTATTGATGCCTACAACAATGTCCGCCTCGTCCAACTGAGTCTCACTGGTGCCGATTTGGATTCTACACTAGCTGATGGTCCAGCACCCCAAAAAGCACAGGTGAGTTACTATAAAAACATCCTTAAAATCAAGGTTGCACAAACGGAAAAAGGAGGTTTGGCGAAATTTGAGGTTGGAAATACCAGCTACGAAATTCTTCCAGCCTACCAAGATGCTGCAAGCAGAACCTACCTTTGGGATCTTAGATTTGGAATCCCTAAGAAAATTGACTTATGTTCAGAAATATACATTCCAGACATTATTGGCCATTTTCCTGTAGGGAAAGAGCATTTGCATGCCATCTCCAATCTTCAAATCCGAACAGAGGCCAATAGCCTTTTGGAAGATCTATACCTTCGGGTCACCCAAACAGGTAGTGCTTCTGCTCCAGTTCTAAATTTAGGAGAAACCACAAGCTACCTTTGGAACCCTATCGAAGCCACTTGGAATGTAAGCGGCTATGCAGGCAACAAAACCAAAACCCATATTTACCTGAGAGCTGCAAATGGCTCGTTGAGTTTTGTTGGAGGAGAATGGCTTCAAAATCAAATACGCTTCAAAACCAGAAATTTTGGTAGTTTTGTTTTAGCCGAGGATGCGGTAAAACCTTCCATTAGTCCAGTCAAAGTAACTAGCCAAGGCATGCGTTTCACGATAAAAGACAACCTATCTGGAATCAAGAGTTTTGAGGCTTATGTCAATGGAGAATGGGTATGGATGCACTACGAGCACAAGCAAGCAGTCATTTGGTCAGAGGTACTTCCAGGACAAACACTAAAAGGTCCTGTCCTCTTAAAAGTAACTGACCAGGCTGGCAATGTAGCGGAATGGCGCAGTACCCTCAATTAAATCTGTAATCACCTTAATCACAAATACCATGTCTTTAGAAGTTGGCCAACTGGCACCTGATTTTGAAGCAAAAATTGAAACTGGTGCTTCCATCAAACTATCCGACTACCGCGGAAAAAAAGTGATCCTTTATTTTTATCCCAAAGATGCGACGCCAGGATGTACTGCGCAAGCTTGTAACCTTCGGGACAATTACGAGCAGCTACTCAAAGCTGGCTATGTGGTATTTGGAGTAAGCTCAGATACGGAAAAATCTCACCAAAAATTTATTGAAAAGCAGAACCTACCCTTTTCACTAATTGCAGACACGGAACTCACCGTTCACCATGCCTACGGTACTTGGGTAGAAAAATCCATGTATGGCCGTGCCTACATGGGAACTGCACGCACCACCTTTGTCATCGATGAGGCCGGAAAAATCGCAGAAATTATCGAAAAAGTAGATACCAAGAACCATACGGCACAAGTGCTCAAGTAACCTAGCCTCATGAAAAAACAATCCCTACCCGAGCTACAAAAAATCTGTAGCCAACTACGAAGAGACGTATTGCGCATGGTGCATGCCGTGCAATCCGGACACCCTGGCGCACCCCTAGGCTGTGCTGAGTATTTTGTAGCCCTTTACTTCGATCAGCTAAACCATAATCCCGATTTCCAAATGAATGGAAAGGGAGAAGATTTATTTTTCCTCTCCAATGGACACCTCTCTGCCGGCTGGTATTCTGTTCTTGCCCGCAGTGGATATTTTCCGGTAGCTGAACTCAAAACCTTTCGTAAACTGAATTCCAGATTACAAGGCCATCCAGCCACACACGAACACCTACCAGGGATTCGAATCGCTTCCGGCTCCTTGGGTCAAGGATTGTCTGTAGCTCTTGGTGTAGCGCAAACCAAAAAATTGGAAAAAGATACGTCCCTAGTGCACGTCTTGATGGGCGATGGAGAATTGCAAGAAGGACAAGTTTGGGAAGCCGCCATGTATGCTGCCCATTACGGGATGGACAATGTGATTGCCACCGTGGACTACAATGGACAGCAGATTGACGGTCCTACTGAAAAAATAATGGACTTAAAGAACCTCAAAGCCAAGTGGGAAGCCTTTGGTTGGGAGGTAATCGAAACCAAAGAGGGCAATGACCTCGCAGCGGTAATTGCTGGCTTGGAAAAAGCAAAATCCCTCACTGGAAAAGGTAAACCGATCCTCAACCTACTTTACACCGAAATGGGCTATGGAGTAGACTTCATGGTTGGTACGCACAAATGGCACGGTTCCCCACCAAACGATGAGCAGCTGGCCCTAGCATTGGGTCAATTGGAAGAAACTCTTGGTGATTATTGATTATCCATTGCAAAAGACAAAAAAATGAGCTTAGACTTAAAATATACCTATACCGAAAAGAAAGATACCCGCTCAGGTTTTGGCGATGGATTTTTGGAAGCTGGAAGAAGAAACCCAAATGTGGTAGGCCTATGTGCCGATTTGATCGGATCCTTGAAGATGGGAGACTTTCAAAAAGAATTTCCAGAGCGTTTCTTCCAAACCGGTATTGCTGAGGCCAACATGATTGGCCTAGCAGCTGGAATGGCCTTGGGAGGAAAAATTCCCTTTGCCGGTACCTTTGCCAACTTTGCCACAGGACGTGTATACGATCAAATTCGTCAATCCGTAGCCTATTCGGACAAGAACGTGAAAATCTGTGCTTCACACGCTGGATTGACGCTTGGAGAAGATGGAGCAACTCACCAGATCCTGGAAGACGTGGGCATGATGAAAATGCTTCCGCACATGACGGTAATCAATCCGTGTGACTATAACCAAACCAAAGCCGCTACGATCGCCATCGCAGAATACGAAGGACCAGTTTACCTACGTTTTGGACGTCCAAGTTGGCCAGTTTTCACTCCTGCCAACCAGAAGTTTGAAATCGGAAAAGCATGGAAGATGATCGACGGAAAAGACGTGACCATCTTTGCTACAGGACACCTGGTATGGGAAGCTGTAGTCGCCGAAGCCATGCTTCGTGAAGAAGGAATTCATGCCGAGGTAATCAACATCCACACGATCAAGCCATTGGATACCGAAGCAATCTTGGAATCGGTAAAGAAAACAGGTTGTGCTGTTTCCGCCGAGGAGCACCAACTCAATGGTGGACTTGGCGACAGCATTGCACAAACCTTGATTCGTCACAACCCAGCTCCCTTGGAATATGTGGGTGTCAACGATAGCTTTGGTGAGTCAGGAACCCCAACTCAACTACTAGAAAAGTACGGCCTCAATGCCGAAAACATTGTCAAAGCCGCCAAAAGAGCACTTGCTAGAAAATAAAATTTGATCCGCTTCGGCGGATCATTTATTTGAACCATGCCCAAACGACCTACCCTACTCCTCTGTCTACTTCTCGCTTTTGGCTTTTC
>CAYNIK010000028.1:0-1392 GCA_964397145.1 uncultured Limnohabitans sp. | reverse complement strand
CCATGCCCAAACGACCTACCCTACTCCTCTGTCTACTTCTCGCTTTTGGCTTTTCTGCCAAAGGACAGACTCCGTCTTATTGGCTCACCGACCCCAAGTCGGGGATTTTTTTTGAAAAACAGCAAGTTAGGAATACTACTATTGGAAAGCCTACGGAAAAAATTAGTTTATACACGGATTCCCTGCACCAATCCATGGATGGCTTTGGATTTACATTAAGCCAGGGTTCAGCCAGCCACCTCCTATCCATGAGCGATTCGGCTAGGCTAAGTATCCTTAATGAATTGTTTGGTTCAGGAGAAAACGACATCCGAATTTCTTATTTGCGCTTGCCTGTAGCCGCATCGGATTTGAATGCCTTTCCATTTTCGTACAATGATCTAAAAGATCCTAAAGGCACGGATCCTACACTAAGTCAATTCAGCCTGAGCTACGATACGCTGGATGTGCTCCCTATCTTGAAACAAATCTTGGCTATTAATCCAAAGCTGACCCTGATGGCCTCCCCCTGGTCTCCTCCTACCTGGATGAAGGACAACCGGGATACCAGAGGTGGATCACTGTTGCCAGAGTTTGAGGCCAGTTATGCCCAGTATTTGATCAAATACATTCAGGAAATGGATAAACGTGGATTTACCATCGATGCCTTGACCATACAAAACGAACCGCTTCACCCCGGAAACAATCCTTCCCTACTCATGCTTCCTGAGCAGCAGGCTCGATTCATTGGACAGCATTTGGGACCGGCATTCCGACAAGCGGGGATAAAAACGAAAATTATCATTTACGATCACAATGCCGATCGGCCAGATTACCCCATCACCGTCCTCAGTGATCCAATAGCCAATTCCTTTATTGATGGCTCCGCCTTTCACCTCTATGGAGGGCAAATTGAAGCCCTTTCCGAGGTGCACTGGGCATTTCCTAACAAGCACCTCTACTTCACCGAACAATGGGTGGGATCCCCTGGCAACCTAGAAGGAGACATTGCCTGGCATGTCAAAAACCTACTGATAGGCGCGCCTAGAAATTGGGCGAAAACAGTTTTGGAATGGAACCTGAGTTCCAATCCAGAACTGACTCCTCATACGGATCGTGGGGGTTGTGATCGCTGCTTGGGTGCCATCACGATTGATGGGGATGAGGTAACCCGCAATCCTGCCTATTACGTCATCGCTCACGCGAGCAAATGGGTAGATCCAGGATCCACTCGCCTCGGATCAAATTCACCCAAAGGGCTACCCAATGTGGCATTTACACGGCCTGATGGCAAAAAAGTAGTAATCGTACACAACGACTCGGCGAATGAGATTCGATTTGAAATCAAAGAAAATTCCAACACTATTCCAGCGGTTCTCTCGGCAGGCGCCACAGGGACTTGGGTTTGGTAAA
>CAYNIK010000027.1:0-10230 GCA_964397145.1 uncultured Limnohabitans sp. | reverse complement strand
TGGCTGGCATTGAGGCTGTAGACGTTTTTCATCATCAAGTCCCAGGTAGGTACTCGGGTATTGATGCGTGCAGGGCGAAGGAGTTTTAAAAAAATGAGTTCGTCTTCTCGTCGAGACTGATAGTCTTCGGTCAGTTCACCCACCTTGTACACCTGTCCATTGTAGGTGTATTCGTAAGAAACGGCGATGACCTCATCGTTTTGTAAGCGTCTAAATAGGGAAATAAAGCCCAATTGGCTATTGAAAAAATATTCGGAAGGGTCAAGTTTCCTAGCCCCATTTATTTGTTCAAAATCAACCCCTTTTTTAATTCCCAAATCCCCTTCTAGCGCTCGTGCTCCTGAGTCGAAAGGACGGTAGCTCGGGTTGCCACTGATGCTTGCATAGAGTCTGTTGGCCCCATTAGTTGTTGGACTGTTGGGACTTCCTGGTCCAATGGCAGGATTACTTCCGTTGAGAAGTACTTTTCCTTCGCCCAAATCCATAAATGCTGCAAAATTTCGGAGGGTTTCCGTATTTGTGGCCCGGTTCATCACGTAGACTTCCACACGAGTGATGTTCACTCCGGAGGTTACTTGTGGAAGTCCCTTTAGCCAACGTTCGTAATTTTCACGAAAGAAGTGGCTAAGGAAAAAGTGCCGATTTTCATCGTATTTGGATCCTTGGATATCAAAGGCTCTTCCCTGACCATTGGCGTCAATCACCAAATTGTCCCTTCTTCCTCGTTGGGTGGAGGCAACAGCTGTCACGTTGAGCTTTCCAAATTTCATCTCTGTTTTGACACCGAAAAGGTTTTGAGCTCCTTGTATGAGTCGATTTTGGATGGGCAAACTCACATTTCCCAGTTCGATATTTTGGATGATATCCTCATCGAATCCATCGTATTCGAGCTTGAGTTGATTTTGAAAATCGAAGGAGTTGTTGGAATCGAAGTTGGCTCCAATTTTTAATTTTTGACCTAGACTTCCGTTAACAGCCATTTGAATCTGCTGTTGGAAATTGAAATTTCCATTTTTCTGCTGACGGATCGGAATCGTAGGATTGTCAATTCTTCGGAAAATAGCCCCAAAGTCGAGGTTGACGTAGCCGGTAGGAATGATGTTGATGGAATCGCCTCCAAAGATGCGGTCAAAGGTGGGACTCATAGTCAAAGGTGGAATGAGTCTTCTACCTTCTACAGCACTTTCTCCATCGATGCCTCGAGAACGTGTTTTCCAATAGTCTTGCCGAACTTTGTATTCCTGTAGCGGAGCGAATTTATCAAAATCGTATTCTTGTTGATTTCCCAATGATGTACTATCCAATTGATCAGCTACCCGATACCTAAGCGTAGAGTCCATGGTAACCTGCACCTTGCTATTGACAGGAGACGAAGGAAAGAAGGGAGATCTTTGGGTTAGAAATGGATTTCGGTAAGGGTAAAGGGGATTGGTTCTCCAATTTTGCCATAGCAAAAAAGAGGGGGCCAACCTACGCTGATTTAGCGAATCTATTCGTGATTTAGGTGAAGAAATCTGTTGAGCTTGAATAGATTGGAAGGAACTAAAAGCAAGGAGAAAACCTAGGAGAAAAAATGGGCTCCGTGTCGTTTTTTTTAAAAAAATAAGAAAGTCCTGAACCTTCAATTCAGTGTGTTTAAGAAGTTTTTAACGATGCTTTGATGAGCTCTTCCAAGGAAATTGTCCCTCCGGTTTTTTTGAGGACTAGGGCAATGTTTTTCTCTGCAACAGCTTTTGGAAAACCTAAGGTCACCAAGGCCTGTAACGCTTCTTCTCTTATTTTATTGCCTCCATTTAAGAATCCTAGTGGAGCGGCGGATTCTCCAGTGCTGGATTTCCCCACCTTATCTTTCAATTCTAAGATGATTCGCTGCGCGGTTTTGGTTCCAATTCCCTTCACGGCTTGGATCGTAGCAACATCTCCAGAAAGGATGGCTTGTTCGATTTCTGAACTACTCAAAGAAGAGAGAATCATCAATCCTGTGCTTGGTCCTACGCCATTGATAGAGGTTAACAGAAGAAACAAACGTTTTTCTTGCTCCTCCTTAAAACCGTACAACGTATGTGCATCTTCCTTGATGTGAAGGTAGGTGAGGAGTCGCAGTTGCTCTTGGTCCTTGATCGCAGCATAAGTTTGTAAGGAGATTTTGACATGATAGCCAATACCCCCCACATCAATCAAAACATAAGTGGGGTCCTTGTGAACCAATCTTCCATTGAGGTAATCTATCATAAGCTTGCTTTGCTGGATTGAGCATCTACTACGGCGATTGCAACCATGTTGACAATTTCACGGATGGAGCTTCCAAGTTGCAAAATATGCACCGGCTTATTCATTCCTAGCAAAATTGGCCCAATTGCTTCTGCGTTTCCAAGTTCAGCCAGGAGCTTGTAGGCGATGTTGGAAGAACTTAGATCTGGGAAAATTAAAGTGTTCACCTCTTTTCCCTTCTGTGAAAGTGCAGAAAAGGGATAGATTTCCTTTTGAATCTCTTGATTTAAGGCCACATTGGCCTGCATTTCTCCTTCGATGATCAAATCTGGATATTTTTCCTTCGCCAGTGCCGTAGCTTTAGCCATTTTGGCAGGAATGTCTCCTTGCGCTGATCCAAAATTGGAATAGGATAGGAGCGCAATACGGGGGACCATATTGAAGAACTTTACAGCAGTCGCTGTGAGCCCGATAATATCTACAAGTTCCTCCGCAGTTGGATTTAGATTTACGGTAGCATCGGCGAAGAAATAAGGTCCTCGTGGAGTGTTCATGATGTACATGCCCGCTACTCGATTCACCCCTTTTTTAACGCCAATCGTTTGAAGTGAAGGTAAAATGGTCTTGGGGTAATCGCGTGTGAGGCCAGAAATGAACGCGTCAGCTTCCCCCGTTTCCACCATCAAGGCTCCAAAATAGTTTCGCTCTTTCACCAAGCGGTAGGCATCTGTTTGGGTCATTCCTTTGCGCTGTCTTTTTTGCGCCAAGATTTTTCCAAACTTTTCATTCAACGCATGCTCTTCCAAAGGATCAATGATGCTGACGCCCTCCAGGTCTAGAGAGTTTTCTTGGATAAGTTCCAAGATCCGATCTCTGTTTCCCAACAAAATAGGAATAGCAATTTTTTCGTCTCGAATCTGCTGAGCAGCTTTCAATATCTTGAGGTTGTCGGCTTCCCCGAATACCACGCGCTTTGGATCTTTTTTGGCTCTACCAATGACGATAGACATCAATCGTTCGTCAATTCCGATACGTTTTTGAAGTTCCACTTCGTAGGCATCCCAATCTTTAATCACGCGCTTGGCTACACCAGACTCAATTGCCGCTTTAGCCACAGCTGGTGCAATCGTAGTAATTAATCGAGGGTCTACGGGTTTGGGGATGAGGTAGAAGCGGCCAAAGCTCAAATGACTTTCACCATAGGCTTTGGTTACAATTTCGGGTACTGGCTCTTTAGCAAGCTTGGCAATGGCTTTTGCCGCAGCAAGTTTCATTTCCTCGTTGATGACTGTGGCTCGCACATCGAGTGCTCCTCGAAAGATGTAAGGAAACCCGAGCACATTATTGACTTGATTGGGGTGATCTGAGCGTCCTGTGGCCATGAGTACATCCTCACGTGCAGCAATAGCTGTTTCATAAGCAATCTCAGGGTCTGGGTTGGCTAATGCAAACACGATTGGATCAGGAGCCATGGATTGAATCATTTCCGGAGAGATGATATTGCCTGCAGAAAGTCCTAGAAATACATCTGCTCCGGGCATGGCCTCAGCAATGGTATGGAAATTTTGGGAAGTCGCAAATTCAAGGTGTTCACCACTCAATCCTGGTCGATCGGCACGAATGACCCCTTCTTTATCACAAACGACAATATGCTCTTTTTTAACGCCTAAGGTCACGTAAAAACGAAGGCAGGAGATGGCGGCAGCACCTGCACCACTAACCACTATGCGGATGTCTTCAATATTTTTTTCAACCAGTTCAAGGGCATTCAATAGTGCAGCTCCTGAGATGATTGCCGTGCCATGCTGATCGTCATGCATGATCGGAATATTCATTTCCTTCTTGAGAGTCTGTTCAATTTCAAAGCATTCAGGTGCTTTGATGTCCTCCAGGTTGATCCCTCCAAAGGTGGGTTCTAGGGACTTGATGATTTGGATTAGTTTTTTTGGGTCTTTTTCATTGATCTCGAGATCAAAAACATCGATTCCGGCAAATTTTTTAAAAAGTACCCCTTTTCCTTCCATGACAGGTTTGGAAGCTTCTGGACCAATGTCACCCAACCCTAATACTGCAGTGCCATTTGAAATAACTGCTACTAGATTGCCTTTGGCGGTGTATTTGTACACATTTTCTACGTTAGAAGCAATTTCTTTGCAGGGCTCAGCTACTCCGGGAGAGTAGGCAAGTGCAAGGTCCAATTGGCTGGATACAGGTTTTGAGGGGATTACTTGGATTTTTCCAGGCGAGCCCTGACTGTGGTAGTTTAATGCGTCTTCTTTTCTAATCTTAATCGCCATAAATGGGGAGGATATACTGGGTTTACTTTCCTTGATTTTCGGTCCAACTGATGTTGGTATTCAGTAGTACGGCTTGGATTTCTCGTAGGGCATCTCGGTGGATTTCATTCGGGAAATACACAAAGCCTTCCATATAGTAGAGTTTTCCTTTCTTTTGATCAACCATGAGGTACCCGAGGTAGGTGCCACCCATGCTCAAATTATTAGTTTTCCAAGTTCCTCGGATTTCAACTGTAAAATTATCATTAATCACCATGTTTCGGAACGCAGGTGGGATTTGTTTTTCACTCGTCATGAAGGAATTGGGATCTTCTGGATCGCCAAAAACATGGACTTTGACTAGGGAGTCTCGAAGTGCAAGAATATTTTGAGGAAAGGTTTGTTCCTCATTGGTGTAGTCCATTACATGAAAAAAGACACTGATATCTGGACGCTTGTCTGTGGGGGAGGGCTGGCGAAGCCAGAGAAATCCAGGTTCCGACTTAGCAATTTGGTAAGAAATTGGCGGCATGATTTCGATGCCTAAGTTCTTCCGCGCATCATTTTGAGCTGCCGCATTTTTACGTGCCATTAAGGGCTTTGCCAAGCGATTTCGTTCCCGAACTTCAAATAGATTCTGGAGTTGATCTTTGTTTTTTCGAAGGTTTGCAATTAATTCTTGTTCATTGTTTCCAAACAGGTAAAGCACTTCTTGTCCTTGGGCAAATTCATCTTCCATACGAAGGGAATACATGCTAGGATCTGCTGCTGCCTTGGCTTTGGATTCGGGCGTAAATTGCGCATTGATCACCTGGCTACCCCCTTTTTTATCATCGAAGGTGGTGACAAAGATTAAGTTGGTATACATTTTCAGCATCCGTGTCATGGCACGAGGATCTACCCGATGAACTTTGAATTGAGGTTCTGATCGGAGCATACCTGGTAGGTCGGCTTCAAAGATGGCTCGAAGTTCCTCTCCTACAGGTCCAGCCCATTTGGTAGAATCTATAGCTAACACGATTTCACCTATATCGCCTTTGGCCTTTGGCTTCATCGCATCAGAAGTTTCAACTTCCTCACAAGAGAAAATTAGCAACGCGAAGAAAAACAATAAACTCAGTTGAAATGCTTTCATTTTATTTTTTGAATTAATGGCAATTAAAAAGAATCTTGATTCTTAATTAACTAGCTGTGGAATTTGTCGCCCAAATAGCAGTTTTAACCTACAATTAAGCGTTGTCCAGGCTTAATTGTGGTTGAGTTTAGGTTATTGAGTCGCTTAATTTCCTCTATACTGAGTGAATGTTTTTGAGATATATTCCACAAAGAATCACCAGGTTTTACCGTATAAGTTTTTGAAGTGGAAGTGTTTTGTGCCAACGTACGCGAGGAGCTTGTTGTAGTTGAGGGTTGTCCTTTCGGATAGATGTAAAGAATTTGTCCGGTGTGAATGACGGTGGATTTGAGTTTATTCCACTCCTTTAGCTTGTCCAGACTTACACCATGTTGAGAAGCGATTTTACTCAATACATCGCCCGTTTTCACCTTATAACTTATTCGAGAGTTATTGGACTGAGTGGTGATGTTGGTACCTGTTCCTTGATTGGAATTAGCCAATAAAACAGGGGTACTTTTTCCCAAAGAATCTCCAAGCCAAGCCAAATTTTCCTTGATAAAGAATGCCTTATTTTTTGGAATTCGAATAGACATGGAACGATTGGATTCAGGGACTTGTCCTTGATTAATGGAAGGATTCAATTTTTCAAGATCATTTAAGCATATGCCAGAAAGACTTGCTAATCGTTCCAGGTTAAATGCTCGATCAAAATTGACATGCTCATATTCCAAAGGATAGCTTGGTTCTTCCAATCGAAGATTGTGTTCCTCCAAGTGGTTGAGGATGTAGAGCATGGCTTGAAACTGGGGGACATAGTTTCTGGTTTCCTTTGGTAAATAATCATAGATCCCCCAAAAGGTAGTTTTACCTCCAGATCTCCGTATTGCTTTTCGAACATTTCCTGGCCCACAATTGTAGGCGGCCAGAGCAACTTCCCAATCTCCAAACATTTTGTAGAGTGCCTTCAGGTATTTTGCTGCCGCTAGCGTTGATTTCTCCGGATCCATTCGTTCGTCTACATGGACATTGACCTGCATGCCATATTCACGTCCTGTGGCAGGCATAAATTGCCATAAACCCATGGCTCCGACGCGGGACTTGATTTTAGGATCCAACCCAGATTCTATGATCGAAAGGTGTTGAATTTCTACTGGCATCCCCTGGGTTTTCATGGTTTCGGCATACATCGGAAAGTATTGCTCCTTCCGAGCTAAAACCATTTTGATCCAATCACGATTTCGAACGGTAAAATATTGAATGTATGAATAGACCTCATTATTTAATTCAAAATCCATTTCCAAATCCATCTTCTGAATTCGCGCTGACACTTCTTCATAGGTAAAGTCAGGAACATATTCATAATGGTAGTTGGGAAGGACTACATTCAATTGGCTTGAGGTTGAATTATCTTGTCCTTGGGAAAATACATCTTGGTAGAAAAAAAGAAAACTGGCCAGGACTGCCACACAAAATCTGCAATTAATGCTTTTCATCACAACACTTAGTTTAAAGTCAAGGTACTTAAATAGGCACTAAAGGCATACAACTCCTTTTCTTTGAAGGAGTTGGAGATTACCTGAAGCCCAATAGGCATCCCCAAATTATCCTTTCCGTTAGGAATGGAAATAGCAGGTACTCCAGATACGGAGGCCTGAACGGTAAATAAATCTTCCAAATACATGGACACGGGGTCATCCCCGTGTTCCCCAAATTTAAAAGCGGTAGTGGGGGTAGTTGGGAGCAAAAGATAGTCAAAATCTGTCAATAATTTCTCAGTGGCTTCCTTGATGATTCGTCGAACCTTTTGAGCCTTAGTAAAGTAGGCGTCGTAATAGCTTGCAGAAAGTACAAACGTACCCAGGATAATTCTTCGTTTGACTTCCTCACCAAAACCTTCACTTCGACTATTCTTATAGAGATGTTCCAGATTTTGAGCTTGCGGAGTTCTATAGCCATAGTTGACTCCGTCAAATCGCGATAAGTTGGCGCTCGCCTCAGCGGTCGTGAGGATGTAATAGGTAGGAAGAACGTATTTCAAAAGAGGAAATTCCACTTCCTGAACTTCATGGCCTTCCTCCTTAAGTTTTTCGATTACAGCCAGCGTATTTTTTTTGATTTCAGGCTGTAAGCTAGGTGCATGCAGTGCCTCTTTCAAAACAGCCACCTTTACGGGTTGATTCGGAAATGAAAGCGAACTGAACTGCGCTACTATTTTTTGTGAAGAGGTGCTGTCTTTTGGGTCAAATCCAGCCATTACTTCAAGTACACGAGCATTGTCTAGAATTGTGGTTGAAAAAACTCCAATCGTATCAAAAGAGGAAGCGTAGGCGATTAGTCCCCAACGTGAAACTCGAGAATAGGAGGGTTTCATTCCAATCACACCGGTAAACGCAGCGGGCTGTCGAACCGATCCACCCGTATCCGAACCCAAGGACACCGTGCATAAGTTGGCTTGTACTGCTACAGCCGAACCACCCGAAGATCCTCCTGGAACGCGTGTAGGGTCTAGTTCTTGAAAAACCTTGCCATGGATGGAGTGCTCATTTGAGCTTCCCATTCCAAATTCGTCACAATTGAGACGCCCAATTACAATGGCATCTTCATCCAAAAGCCGTTGTACAGCAGTGGCTGTGTATTGAGAAATATAGCCTGTTAGGATTTTTGAGCCGGCGGTACACGCATGCCCCTCGTAATTGAGGATGTCTTTGATGCCAATGACCATTCCCGCAAGTTTGCCTGCATTACCGGCAGCAAGTTTTTGATCTATTTTGGCTGCCTGTTCCATTGCGGACTGGGCATAAACTTCGACGAAGGCGTTAAGATGCGCCTTCGTCTGTATATTTTGTAGGTAATACTTCACAATCGATTGACAATCAGTTTCCCCATTTTTTAGGGCAAATTGGATGTCATCGAAGGAACGATACTTTTCCAAATGAATCGAACTGAAAAATTATTTTTTCTTGTCTTTCATTCCCTCTTCGAGGTCATTTTGAATGTCTTTGGTCGCGTCTTTGAATTCACGGATTCCACGTCCTAGGCCACGAGCCAATTCAGGAATTCGTTTAGCACCAAACAAAAGAAGGATCACAAGGATGATCAAAATCAATGAACCTCCACCAATATTTTGAAGAAAACCTAATGTAGTCATACTGTTCTGCGTTTAATGATAGTAATGCAAAGATACAAGGTTCAGGCGCTTACCCAAAGAGATAACCGGTTGAAATGCATCTTTTTTATGAATGTAAGATTTTTTAACCTATTTGGCAATAATCCAGGTTGCAGGGTCCATAATTTGTAACCCTTTCCAAGTTTGGAAGTGGACTTCAGAAACCCCCTCTGCATTGGTGGCTACTTGCCCAATCACCGATTTGGCTTTGACAGTTTGTCCATTGCTGACTGAGATTGATTTAAGTCTACTGTACATGGTAAAATATTCACCGTGTTTGATAATGATGGTATTTCCATAGCCAGGAATTGTCGTGATTTTTGTAACTACCCCATCAAATACCGCGCGAACACTCGCATTCGGTTGGGTTCGGATATCTATTCCGTCACTATCCAGCGTGATTCCTTTTAAGGAGGGGTGTGGATAGGTACCGTAGCCTTGGGAAACAATCCCTTGTTCCACCGGCCAAGGGAGTCTACCCTTGTTACCCGCAAAGGAACTCGATAGGGCCGCGGCCTCTGGTGTCATCGGCATACTGGTGCCTGCTTTTTTGGTACTGGTGCTATTTTCCTTTTTAGAGGCCGTTTCTGCAGCACGGATTTCCGCTTCAATTGCTGTTTTTATCATTCGATTCAACTGCTCTTGCTGCTTCTTCGTAGCCGTAATCTGTTTTTGAATATCTCGTTCTTTTTTAGAAAGTGTATTGACCAAGCCCTGTTGCTCTTTTCGCATCACCTCTAATTTTTCTTTTTCCGTTTTTTCTTGGACCAAAACCTGCTGCTTATCTACTTTCCGCTCGTCGAGTTGGATGCGCTGATTGGCAAGTTCCGTTGAAAGTTTTTCAATTTGTTCGGCCTGCTTTTTTCTACTTGCTGTGTATTGTTTGAGGTATTTCAAACGCATGTAGAGTTGATTGAAGTTGGAAGAACTAAATACAAAAGCGACAATTGAAAGTCCTCGATTTAATTTTGAGGAATTGTAAATCATTCGGGAATACTCGGCTTTCAACTCGATCAATTGCTTCTCTAGGCCTGCAATTTTGTTTTCAATTTCTAAAATTTCATTGGACAATAGACTTACCTCACGATCCAAGGTGCTAACCAGGCGATTTTGGCTTTGAAACTGGCTGGTGATCGCATTCAATTCGCCAATAGAGGTTTTTTTTGTAGCGGTAGTTTGTTTAAGAATGGCATCAAATTCTTTCAATCGAGCCTGGATTGCAGCCTTTTCCTTCTCTAATTGCTCTCTAGATTTTTTGGTTTGTGCTTCTACACCAACCGAAAGAAGCAGTACATAAAAAAGCAAAAACAGACTAGCAATTCTTTTCATAGGTCTTAAAATCGGAAAGGAAAGGTTAATGGATCCGCATTAGGATTTAAAGAGGACCAGGTGATGTAAATTCTATAATTTTGAGCTACTTCTGGGGTTTCGAATGCAACTTTAAACAAGGCCTCCACTGG
>CAYNIK010000026.1:0-10522 GCA_964397145.1 uncultured Limnohabitans sp. | reverse complement strand
CCGATCGGATGGGCTTGATATTTATGGCCATGGCGGGCTATGATCCGCGGGAAGCCCCCGTATTTTGGGATCGCATGGCTGCAAGTGCTGGACAAGCACCCCCCGAATTTCTATCCACTCACCCGGGTCCAGATCGCCGGTCGGAACGCTTACATGCGCAAATGCCCGAGGCTTTGAAATATTACGAAGGCTCCAAATAAAAAAAACAGGCTTGATGTTGTTCTCAAGCCTGTTTTATTTGAAATGCCAATGGATACCTAACGGGAATTGAATCCGCGCAACTTGATTTGGGTGAGTTTTCGTTTGGTGTCCAGTGGAAAATCTCCCTTCATCATCCATTCGTAATAGCCAGGCTCCTCTTTGAGCGCCTGTTCAATGGTTTTTCCCTTGTGTTTGCCAAAATTAAAGATCTCCTGACCTTGGGAGTTGAATACAAAACGGCCAGCCAAGTCTACCATGCGTTCATTGACTAAGGCATGGATTTTTTTCATGTCATTTTCAAAGACTCCTAATTTATTTCCCTGCAAGTCTTCTACAGATTCTCCCAAGTAGCGTTCGATTTGGGCACGGAATACATCTACGGTAGCCAAGGTATCCGCCTCTGCGCTATGAGCATTTTCGAGTTTCTTCCCACAGTAGAATTTATAGGCTGCACTCAAGTTTCTTTTCTCCATCAAATGAAAGATCTTTTGCGCATCGAGCAAGTTGCGCTTGTCTAGGTCGAAGTCAATTCCAGAACGAAGAAACTCCTCAACGAGTAGCGGAATATCGTATTTCAACACATTGAAACCTGCCAAATCCGACAACCCAATAAATTGAAACACTTCTTGGGCTAGATCTTTGAAATGGGGTTCATTTTTGATGTCCTTGTCGTACAATCCATGGATGAGGGAGGCTTCCAAAGGAATGGGAACACCAGGATTTACGCGTCGGGTGTAAATTTCTTGCCCTCCGTCAGGATTGAGTTTAACGATCGATATTTCCACAATTCGATCGGTAGATACGTTGGTACCCGTTGCCTCCAGATCAAAAAATGCGATTGAATTTTTAAGGTTGAGCTGCATAAGAAAGAAATTTTAGTTTGAGGGGTTCGAGGTTTAAGTTGTCGTAATTCCCCGAACTCATGAGGAGGAGGTTGGTATCGGTATATTCTTGTGAAAGCAGGAACTCACTCAAGGCGGTGCTGTCTGTAAAAAGGATCAGGTCTTTTCGTTGGAATCCTTCACGGAGCATTTCTTCTGACATCAGTTCCAATTTTTTTAAGGCAACTGCATGTGGGTTCAAGTAGATCACTGCGGTATCCGCTTCATCCATGCTGTGTGCATAGTTGGGAAGAAAGGCCTTGTTTAGCGAAGAATAGGTATGTAGTTCCTGAACTGCCAGTAGCCGGCGTTTTGGAAATTGGTTTTTTACCGCATTTACTGTAGCCTTCAATTTGGAGGGTGCGTGGGCAAAATCTCTAAATAAAACGCCTGAATCATGTTGCACCAGGATTTCTTGACGCTTGGCAGCCCCTTTGAAAGTTTGAATGGAGGCATAAAATTTCTCTCTAGGTAGTCCTAGCGCTTCGCAAATATGCAGTGCACCTTGGAGGTTTTGTAGGTTGTGCTCTCCGAAAATTCCGATTTCCACTTCACCCTTTGAAGTGATTAGGCTGGTTTTTCCATCCTGTATTTGGGAAGGGTGAGCTTGATAGCCAATTTTTTTTCCCAAGCCAAGTGACTTTTCTGCTGCTTCTTTGACCAATGGATCTGCACTGCAGTAAATCAGGCTGCCCGAGGCAGGGGTTCGATCCATGAGTAGGGAAAATTGTTTTTTGTAATCCTCGAAATCTGGGAACACATTGAAATGGTCCCAAGCTATGCCACTGACAAGAAGGATGTCGTGCTGGTAATGAAAAAATTTCGGGGTACGGTCGATTGGAGAGGTGAGGTATTCGTCTCCTTCAATGACGATGATGGGGGCATCCGAAAGGCGAACCATCAGGTCAAAGCCTTCGATTTGTGCTCCGACTAAGTAGTCGAAGTTCATGCCTTGATCCTTCAAAACATGCAAAATCATGGAAGTGATAGAGGTTTTGCCGTGACTACCGGCAATAACTACTCTTTTTTTATCTTGGCTTTGATTGAAGATAAATTCCGGGAATGAGTACACGGGGATTCCTAATTCTTGGGCTCGGATCAATTCAGGATTGTCTATCCGCGCATGCATTCCCAACAAAATTCCATCTAATTGGGCATGAATTTTTTCTGGAAACCATCCTGAAGCTGCGGGTAGAATCCCTGCTTTTTGAAGTCGAGTTTTGGAAGGCTCGTAAATTTCATCGTCGCTACCAGTGACTTGGTATCCTTTTTCCAAAAGCGCAAGTGCAAGATTGTGCATGACTGCACCTCCGATAGCAATGAAATGGTACTGTTTCATAAACGTAAAATCCTTGTTTTTATTTATCCAAACTTAGGTAAAAAACCTTGCAGCGCGTGTTCCACAAAAGAATTGTTTTTCGTTTGTATACCCTTTAAGGTTTAAAAAAGCTCTGTTTGTTGCTATGGGTTGGTTTTGGGATTTTCCTAGGAGCTTACTTTTGTCCTGTTGATAACTTTGGGAAAAATTGTTTAAAACTCTTGCCTTCTAGCTGGTAAATTTGAATCATGACTGAAAATACCCCATCCACAGGCCGTTACCGTAAAAAGCCTTCTTTTGATAATCCTACGAATTATTTAGGTAAAGTACCTCCTCAAGCGACTGAACTCGAAGAAGCTGTATTGGGAGCCTTAATGTTGGAAAAAGATGCCTTAACAAATGTCATTGATATTTTAAAGGTGGAGAGTTTCTATAAAGAAGCGCATAAGGTAATTTTTCAGGCTATTTTGGATTTGTTTACCGAAAGTCAGCCCATCGATTTGTTAACCGTGACGACCCAACTCCGAAAAAACGGAGCTTTGGAAGTGGCAGGTGGTGCATTTTATGTTACGGAACTTACTTCAAAGGTCGCTTCCGCAGCCAATATTGAATACCATGCGCGAATCATTACGGAGCAATCCATTAAGCGAGAGTTGATTCGAATTTCTTCTTCTATCCAGAAAGATGCCTTTGAGGATACTACCGATGTATTTGAATTGCTCGATGCAATGGAGCAGTCCCTCTTTGAAATCTCCGAAAAGAACATCCGTAAAAACTACTCAGACATGCGTTCCATCATGCGGGATGCCATGACTGAATTGGAAGCTCGGAAAAATCAAAAAGATGGCCTTACGGGTGTACCTTCTGGATTCACCGCCCTGGATCGAGTTACTTCAGGTTGGCAAAAATCAGATTTGGTGATTATTGCAGCACGACCTGCCATGGGTAAAACGGCATTTGTACTCTCTGTATTGCGAAATGCAGCAGTAGATCACAATCGTCCGGTAGCTATTTTTTCCTTGGAAATGTCTTCGGTCCAGTTGGTAAATCGATTGATATCTTCAGAGGCAGAGCTGGATTCTGAGAAAATAAAGAAAGGTACTTTGGCGGATCATGAATGGGCACAGTTAATCCATAAGACAGCCAAGCTTTCCAAAGCCCCTTTGTTTGTTGATGACACGCCGGCATTATCCATTTTGGAATTGCGTGCAAAGTGTAGAAAATTGAAAGCACAACATGACATTCAGCTAGTTGTAGTAGATTACTTGCAGTTGATGTCAGGAGATTCCAAAGGTGGATTTGGAGGAAATCGTGAACAGGAAATTGCGAGTATCTCTCGAGCCCTGAAAAAAATTGCCAAGGAATTGAGCATTCCTGTGATTGCCTTGTCGCAACTATCACGAGCGGTAGAAACGCGCGGTGGGGACAAGCGTCCACAGCTTTCCGATCTTCGTGAATCTGGAGCTATTGAACAGGATGCGGATATGGTCATGTTCCTCTACCGTCCTGAATATTATGGAATTACCGAAGATGAGGGCGGAGCATCTACTGCAGGTGTAGGTGAAGTCATCATTGCCAAGCATAGAAATGGTTCTCTTGAAAATGTCAAGCTCCGATTTATTGGACGATACACCAAGTTTACTGATTTGGATGGAGGGATGGGATTCCCACCTTCACAATCTTCTGAGATTGGCTATTCCCGTAAGTTTACCTCCAGCGCATCTGGAGTAAGTGGTTTTGATACCGACCAAACGCTTTTGCGTACCAGTAAAGCCAACGAAGGAGATATTGAAAGTGCATTTTTGGGTGGCGATGAGCCCGCTCCATTCTAACCGAGTCCATGAAAGGGATTGTACTTCAACGGGGTCTAGCCTCTAAAATTCAACTCATAGAACTCCCAAAACCAATATTGGGTCCTTCTGAGGTCCTGATTCAGGTAAAGGCAGCAGCACTCAATCATCGGGATGAATGGTGTAGAAAGGGTTTGTACCCCAACTTGAAGGATGGAATCATTTTGGGTTCAGACGGGACTGGGATTGTTGAAAAAGTGGGTGCTGAGGTAGACTCATCCCTGATCGGACAAGAGGTACTTATTAATCCAGCTAAGAATTGGGGGGCCAATGAAAAGGCACAGTCCAAGGAATTTGAAATTTTGGGAATGCCTAGCCATGGAACCTTGGCGGAATACATCGCAGTGCCCGTTGATCGAATTCATCCGAAGCCTTCGCATTTGAATTGGGAGGAAGCGGCAGCTCTTCCATTGGCAGGCCTTACTGCCTTCCGTGCTTTAGTGGTGAAAGGACAAGTGCAAGCCGGAGATCAGGTACTCGTTACGGGAATCGGTGGTGGAGTAGCACAATTTGCAGCGCAATTTGCCTTGGCTTTAGGGGCAAAGGTTTTTGTCAGTAGCAGTGCTCCCGAAAAATTGGCTCAAGCGATTGATCAAGGAGCTACTGCTGGGTTTAACTACACCGATGCGAATTGGAGCACACAGGCACTCCAGCAATCTGGGGGAATGGACTTGGTGATCGATGGAGCAGCAGGGGATACCCTTTCTCGTTTAATGGATGTCTGCAAGCCAGGTGCTCGACTCGTTTTTTATGGAGCCACGCGTGGCAATCCGGGTCAGTTGGAAGCGCGAAAATTGTTTTGGAATCAGCTCCAGTTAATTGGTACGACCATGGGTACGGATGCAGATTTTTTGCAAATGCTCCAACTGGTAGAAAAATTTAAGATTAAACCTGTGGTGGATCAGTGCTTTCCGTTTTCTCAGGCAGAAGAAGCCTTTGATCGGATGAAGGAGGGGAAGCAATTTGGGAAAATCACTTTGGTCCCTTGATTGGGACATAGGTTTCTTCAAATTCCTTTGCAGTAATACGGTAGGCCTCCGTTTGATCCACTGGAATCACTAGGTAATCCCCAGGAAGGAGCAAGACGCTTTTTTCTCTTGGGCCTTGAAATTCCAATTTTTGAAGGTCTCCAAAGTGATCAAAATCTTTTTTTTGAACCTTCAAGGCATAAACTTGTCCCAAGGATTGAAACGAACCCCAGCCCTCGCCTAGGGCTTGTCTGAGTTGGTATTTTTTCTGGAAAGTAGAATCTGACACGAGGTAATGCTCTTTGGTGGCTGTTTGATTTTCCACCAGCCAATCCCCAGGTTTTGCAGTAGTTTCAATCCGTTGTCCGTCGCTAGTTTCGGTGAGGACTACGGTGCCTGGTTTCGCTTTTTTCGCTATGGTGAGGCTTTTCTTGGAGTAGCGTCGGCCATCTCGCTTGAGCAAGTCAAAAAAATGGGTGATTATTTCGTGTTGGGAGTAAATCATCTGTCCAAATCAAAATTTCAAGACTGATAAAAATTTACTGATTTTCACCTAAAATTCCAAATGCAAGGCCTCAAATAAATGTCGAAAGAGGCTGTTTTTGGATGAATTTGACTACTCCAAGTCGGTTTCAAATAAAAAATTCTGGTAGGCATTGGCCAACTCTTTTTTTGCTTTTTCGTCTTTTAGGTCATGGGCGAGTGTGAGTCCTGTTTCAAAAAGTTTCTTTGCTTTTTGGAGGTCACCTTCTTCGAAAAAAAAGTGGGCTGCTGGGAAATATACAGGAAGATAATTTGGAAAATCAATCACTACAAAATCGAATAAATGGGCAGCAGCAGTTTTGTCGGATTCTCGGTATTCTAGGGCCAAAGCATAATAATTGAAAGGATTTTCAGGTTCCTCTTTGCAGTATCCCTTTAGAAGTTCGATTCGTTCCAAATTGCGCATGAATAGTTTTTTTAATTAACGCTTGCCTGTTATTTTCACGCAAAATAAATCTAAATAACCAAACGCTAAACCAATGAAGATTCTTGTTTGTATCACCCACGTGCCCGATACGACTTCCAAGATTCAATTTACTGCCAACAATACCAAGTTTGATGGCACAGGAGTCCAGTTTATCATTGGGCCCTATGACGATTATGCTTTGGCTAGAGCGGTGGAATTGCGAGATCAAACCGGTGGAACTTTAACCGCCTTAAATGTGGGCGAAGCAGAAACAGAGCCTACATTAAGAAAAGCGTTGGCCATTGGGGCAGACGATGCCATTCGGGTAAATTCTTTTCCAAAGGATAGTTTTTTTGTAGCCAAGCAAATCGCTCAGGTTGCCAAAGATGGAGGCTATGATTTGATATTGATGGGTAGAGAATCAATTGATTTCAATGGAGGAATGGTCCATGGAATGGTAGGGGAGTTGTTAGGCATGCCTTCTTTCTCTCCTGTAATGAAACTTGAAGTGGAAGGTACGACTGTAAAAATGGCTCGTGAGATTGAAGGGGGTAAGGAACAATTGGAAGCGCAGTTGCCATTAATCGCAGGATGCCAAGAGCCTATTGCCGAATGGAAAATTCCAAATATGAGAGGCATCATGTCTGCCCGTACCAAGCCTTTATTGGTTTTAGAACCAGTTAGCCAGGAAACTCAGGCTGAGGCGAGCAGCTATCAATTACCTCCAGCAAAAGGTGCTGTCAAATTGGTAGATAAAGACCAAGTTTCAGAATTGGTTCGCTTGCTCAAAAATGAAGCTAAAGTACTTTAACTAATTTTTTTAATTCACTCTAATTCAATAGAATATGTCGATTTTAGTATATGTAGAACAGGCTGCTGGAAAAATTAAAAAAACCAGTTTAGAGGCAGTATCTTATGCCTTTGCTTTATCCCAAAAAACAGGCGAAGGTCCTGTTGTAGCCCTTTCTTTAGGAACGGTTGATTCACAAGAATTAGCAGCTTTAGGCGAGGCTGGTGCTAGCAAAGTGTTGCATGCTTCAGATGAGCGTCTCAATGCGGGTATCATTCAAGCACATGCCAGTGCCGTAGCTCAAGCCTTTCATTCGGTTGGAGCGAACACTTTGATTTTGGCCAAATCTTCTTTAGGGGATTCGGTAGCAGCTCGACTTGCGATTAAGTTGGATGCAGGTTTGGTTTCTAATGTGGTTGAACTTCCTCGATTGGAAGGTGGGTTTGTGGTCAAACGAAGTATTTATACTGGGAAGGCATTTGCGGACACCACAATCACTACTGCCAAGAAAATCCTGGCGATCAAAAAGAATGCGGTGGACCAAAAGGTAGATGGGGCTAAAGCTCAGGTAGAAGCTTTTGCCGTTTCTATTTCAGATACTGATTTTGCTTCTAAAATTACGGCCACAGAAAGAGCTACTGGGGAAGTATTACTTCCTGAAGCAGATATTGTGGTTTCCGGAGGTAGAGGGATGAAAGGTCCAGAAAACTGGGGGATGATCGAAGAGCTTGCCAAAACACTAGGTGCGGCTACGGGTTGCTCCAAGCCTGTTTCAGACATTGGATGGAGGCCTCACCATGAGCACGTTGGACAAACCGGCGTAAAAGTGGCTCCAACTTTATACATTGCCGTTGGAATTTCAGGAGCGATTCAACATCTTGCGGGAGTCAACTCTTCGAAATGCATTGTGGTAATCAATAAGGATCCTGAAGCACCTTTTTTCAAGGCAGCAGATTATGGGATTGTGGGGGATGCGTTTGAAATAGTACCTCAACTAACCGCAGCACTTAAGGCAGCACAGTAAAATTTGTGGAAAAACTGGTAGAAATGGAAATCTTAGGACTTTCGTCCAATCACTCTCAATCGGGTTCATTTACCTTGGTGATGGGAGAGGTGGATGGAGTACGTAGGCTTCCCATAGTCATTGGCATGTTTGAGGCGCAAGCCATCGCCATCGAGATTGAGAAAATTATTCCCAATCGTCCCATGACGCATGATTTGTTTAAATCCTTTTCAGACAGCTTTCAGTTTGAGATTGAAAAAATTGTCATTTCAGAATTTAAGGAAGGAGTCTTTTATGCGCAGATTCACAGTAAAAATGAACAAGCGCTAGCCGAGATTGATAGTAGACCTTCGGATGCAATTGCTATTGCAGTTCGTTTTGGGGCTCCTATCTTCTGTAATGAAAAAGTGCTTTCTGAAGCTGGAATTGAGTTTACGGAAGAAGATAAACCAGAACCTACCAAAAAGTCCAACAAATCCGTTTCTGGAAAGGGAGCAGCTCCTAAAGAAAACTCCTTGAAGGACTTTAGCTTAGATAAGCTCAACACCTTATTGGATAAGGCTATTGACGACGAGGATTACGAAAAAGCAGCCCGGTTACGGGATGAAATAAATAAGCGAAATTAAATTTTTAAGTCCCGATTTCCCTCGGGGCTTTTTTCTTGCTAAAGATTGGCCTATTTTTAGAAGTTGTATTTACCTTAACTTCATGGACTACGCAAGAGGCGCATTCGGAATTTTAGTCATCGTTTTGGTGGCTTATCTATTTTCATCCAATAAGAAAAAAATTGACTGGAGGTTAGTTGCTATTGGAATCTCCCTCCAATTGGTTTTTGGATTCTTAATTACGCAGGTAGCAGTAGTTAAAGATGCATTTCAATTCCTTTCTGAAGGGTTTGTAAAGTTTTTGAGTTTTAGTGAAGCGGGTGCCCGCTTTATTTTTGGGGATTTAGCTGGGGATAGCTTTGGATTTATTTTTGCCTTCAAAGTTTTGCCTACGATTATCTTTTTCTCTACGGTTTCTTCAGGATTGTACTATCTAGGAATCTTGCAGAAGGTCGTCTATGCCATTGCTTGGGTGATGGCGCGTTCGATGCGTTTATCTGGTCCCGAATCTCTATCAGCAGCGGGAAACATTTTTCTTGGTCAAACAGAGGCTCCACTTTTGGTGCGACCATTTATCCCTCAAATGAGCAAATCAGAATTAATGTGCTTGATGACAGGTGGGATGGCAACGATTGCTGGTGGTGTACTTGCTGGATATGTGGCATTCTTGGGAGGAGATAGTTTGGAGGAGCAAAGTAAGTTTGCAGCCTATCTTTTGGGTGCCAGTATCATGAATGCACCTGGGGCTATTGTGATGTCCAAGATGTTTATTCCAGAGACAGAGAAAGAAATCAAACAGGATAAGCTTGAAGTAAATAAAGAATCCATGGGGGTGAACATCATTGATGCGATGTCCATTGGAGCTGCTGAAGGATTAAAGCTGGCTCTGAATGTAGGAGGGATGCTATTGGCCTTTATCGCGGTCATTGCGGCAGTTAATTATGGGTTGACCGGAATTTTGGGTGAATATACAGGCTTGAATGCTTGGGTTGAAAGCAGCACTGGAGGCCAATTTAAAGGATTCTCCTTAGAGTATATTTTTGGACAAGTTTTCCGGGTGTTTGCCTGGGTAATTGGCGTGGATTGGGTGGATACGCTGCAAGTGGGTAGCCTTTTGGGTCAAAAGACGGTAATCAATGAATTTGTGGCTTACTTAAGTTTGGCTGAAATGAAAGAGTTAGGTTCAATCAGCACCAAGTCCATCATCATCTCGACTTATGCCCTGTGTGGATTCTCTAACTTTAGTTCGATTGCTATCCAATTGGGAGGTATTTCTATCATTGCTCCAAACCAGCAAGGAAATCTAAGCCGCTTGGGATTGCGTGCATTGATGGCCGCTTCTTTGGCTTGCCTCATGACTGCAACGGTCGCTGGGATGCTGGTTTGAGGATAGTATCAAGTAATTAGTATCAAGTATCAAGTAAAATGTACCTGAGAAGCAAGAGCCGAGAGACAAGAGATTAGACTAAATTGTAAGAATTTAATTAATTACGTCATAAAAAATACCTAATGTTCCTTACTAGGTACTTCGTACTTAATTTTTTATTTTTTCTCGCAAAGAAGGTAAGCGGTAAAGGAGTTGATTTAATGAATACTCATGCATCTTAAATCAAAAAACCAAATAGGCACATAGAAATAACTCTATGTGCCTATTTGGTTTTTTGATTTACTGTCTTGGGACTTGCCTTTCTCCTGTAGGCTTACCGAAATAATGTAAATTAACTGTAAGGTGGCATAAAAGAAAAAGAGTCTTGATACTTGATACTAACTGCTTGATACTCTTTCTTCTTGCCTCTTGGTTCTAGAAGTCGTTACTTTCCCCCATACAATTTCTTACTCACCTCTTCGTACTTGTCGCCAGCAATCCATTGCGGTCTTTGTGACCAATTCGCAATTTTTTGTGTGGCTAGAATGTAGGATTTCCAATACAGTTGCGCATAATTCATATCAAAACTAT
>CAYNIK010000025.1:0-10844 GCA_964397145.1 uncultured Limnohabitans sp. | reverse complement strand
GCGCATAAGCTTTGGAATCCCAATTGGTCCGACGAGAAGAATTTCGAAGTATTTGGTCCTTGTGCGAATGTCAATTGGCATGGGCACAATTTTGAGTTAATTGTGACCGTCAAGGGGGAACCAGATCCAGAAACGGGTTTTGTAGTAGATTTGAAAGAACTTTCGGAGGTCACGAAGCGTCTAATCATCGATCGGGTGGATCACAAAAACCTGAATATGGATGTGGACTTTATGCTTGGAAAGATGGCGAGTTGTGAAGTCCTAGTAATGGAGTTTTGGAAAATTTTAGCCCCAGCAGTAAAGACCATTACTCCTCGAGGGGCTTTGTATAAATTAACCTTATACGAGACTCCCCGGAATTTTGTAGAATACTTGGGTGAATAGAAGCATTTCTTGGAGCTATTTTTGGGAAGTAGGCAGATTCGCCTACTTTTATTTTTTAGTTAAGTGAACTACGCCTTGAAAAAGATTTACATCATTTCTGGAGAGCGCTCAGGCGATATGCATGCAGGCAATTTAGTGCTTGCTTTGAAATCCATGAATTCCAAACTTCTCTTTCGAGGTATGGGGGGGCAGTACTCCAAAGATGCAGGAGTTGACTTGTCTTTAGACTATGGAGCGGTGTCTGTGATGGGATTTGTAGAGGTTCTTTTTGGATTCCGCAAGGTATTGAAGGGCTTGGCCTTGATCAAAAAAGATTTGCTGGCATTTCAACCGGATGCGGTCGTTTTAGTGGATTTTGGTGGATTCAATATGAAGGTAGCAGCGTTCGCAACCCAACATGGAATTCCTGTTCATTATTACATTCCTCCGAAGGTCTGGGCATGGAACCAGAAGAGGGCCTTGACTCTTAAAGCCATTACGGATCAAGTCTATACTATTTTACCTTTTGAGTCTTCCTTCTTTGCCAAGTTTGGTATGGAGGTACATTATGTGGGTAACCCCTTGTTGGATGAGATCAAAAAGTTTGCCCCTCACGATTTTTTCTACCAAAAAAATGAGCTCTCATTTCAGCCCATTGTGGCCCTACTTCCAGGTAGTAGAGTCCAGGAAGTTGACGCCATATTGGCAAAAATGATTGCTTTAGTTCCCGATTTTCCTCAGGTGCAATTTGTGGTTGCTGGAGTAGAAAGTTTGCCAGCAGCTATCTACGAATTGGCTTTGGCTAAAGGGATTAAGGTGATTTACAACCAAACTTACGATTTGCTGTCCCATGCGACTGCTGCTGTAGTTACCTCAGGAACTGCTACCTTGGAGACGGCGCTTTTTAATGTTCCTCAGCTGGTTGTTTACCGTACTTCATGGCTGTCCTATCAGATAGGGAAGCGATTGATTCGTGTGCCCTACATTTCACTTCCAAATCTGATAGCAGATAAGCAGGTAATACGGGAGTTGATTCAAGATGACTTTTCCTTGGAGATCCTTCGCCAAGAGTTGTTGAGGCTTTTATCGGATAGGGAATACCGTAGCGAGATCCAAACTGGGTATACCTTGATTCGTGAACGAATAGGTGAGCAGCAAGCTTCTGAGCGAGTGGCTCGCTTGATTTTAGAATCCCTAGGCAAAAAATAAACCCCGAGAATCTCGGGGTTTTGATTTAGGCAACTTGTAGTTGCTTGAATTTTGAGGTGTCAAACTTGGAACGTGCATAGGCCTCGTCAATATGCAAGGCAGTAATGCTTTGGTCGGATGGGATTTCGTACATCGCATCTGTTACAATCGCCTCACAGATTGACCGTAGCCCTCGAGCGCCAAGGTTGTATGCTACCGCTTTATCGACAATAAAATCCAATGCACCTTCGTCAAAGGTGAGTGTTACTCCTTCCATTGCCATCAGCTTGGCATATTGCTTCACCAAGGCATTTTTAGGTTCTGTAAGGATGCGCTTTAAGGTAGATCTATGGAGTGGATCCAAGTGAGTCAATACGGGAAGTCTTCCAATCAATTCTGGGATTAAGCCAAAAGCTTTGAGGTCTTGAGCAGTCACGTATTGCAATAGATTCTCTCGGTTTGCAGTCCCTTTGGTTGAAGCCGAATTGAATCCCATCGGTTGGGTGTTCATTCGTTTACCGATGTGTCTGGCAATCCCATCAAAAGCTCCTCCACAGATGAAAAGAATGTTTTCCGTGTTGACTGCAATCATCTTTTGATCTGGGTGCTTTCGACCACCTTGAGGAGGGACGTTTACCACAGTTCCTTCTAGAAGCTTAAGTAAGGCTTGCTGGACCCCCTCACCACTCACATCACGGGTGATGGAAGGGTTGTCGGATTTACGAGCGATTTTATCGACCTCATCGATGTAGACAATTCCTCGCTCTGCTTCGTCAACCTTGTAGTCTGCGGCTTGTAGGAGTCGCGTCAAAATGCTTTCTACATCTTCGCCTACATAACCTGCTTCAGTCAAGACGGTGGCGTCAGCGATGCAAAAAGGCACTTCCAATATTTTGGCTAAGGTTTTGGCAAGGTAAGTTTTTCCTGTCCCTGTATCTCCAACCAGAATAATATTGGATTTTTCAATCTTGATTTCGTCGGCTTCTTCCTTCTGTTGCAAGCGCTTGTAGTGGTTGTAAACGGCCACAGTAAGCACTTTTTTGGCATCTTCCTGCCCAATCACGTACTGATCCAAGTATTGCGTGAGCTCCTTAGGTTTTTTTAGCTTGAAGGCGGGAGTTGTGGAAGTCTTCTTATTTTTCTTGTCTTCACCCACAATTTCATGGGCTTGCTCGATACAGAAGTTGCAGATGTGGGCAGAGATGCCCGACACCATCAAGTCCACGTCTTTTTTATTTCTACCGCAAAAGGAGCAGGTGATTTGAGCCATTAGGTAGTCTTTTTAACCAATACTTCATCGATTAAGCCATATTCTTTGGCTTCAGGCGCACGCAACCAGTAATCTCTATCAGAGTCTTTTTCAATTTCTTCAAAAGATTTACCGGTATGGTTGGCTAAGATTTGGTACAATTCCTGACGCATGGCTAGGATCAATTTCAAGGATATTTCCATATCCGATGACTGACCTTGCATACCTCCTGAAGGCTGGTGAATCATCACGCGAGAATGCTGAAGAGCTGAACGTTTGTCTTTTGCTCCGCCAGCTAGCAATACAGCACCCATAGAAGCTGCAATTCCAGTACAGATCGTAGCTACATCTGGGCCGATGTATTGCATGGTGTCATAGATTCCAAGACCTGCAGTCACTGATCCTCCTGGGCTGTTGATGTAAAGAAGCACATCTTTTTTTGCATCCACGGATTCCAAGAAAAGTAACTGGGCTACAATGATATTGGCGATGTGGTCGTCTACACCAGTTCCCAAAAAGATAATGCGGTCCATGATAAGACGGGAAAACACATCAATCTCCCGGAAATTCTGAGGACGCTCTTCAATTACCGAGCGGGTCATGTTTTCAATGTGTGTGGTGTACTGGTCAAAAGCCGTACCACTAACGCCTTGGTTGTGAATGGCGTATTTTCTGAATTCTTCCTTGTTGATCATGTCTTGGGTTGTTCTAGGAGACTAAACTAAAAAAGTCCTTTAAAAAAGGACTTTTCAATATAATTCATAATTCGATTACTTGTCCAAAAGTTCCTTGAATTCATCAATCGTTAGACTTTTCTCAGTCATTTTAATTTTCTCTTGGATCAAAGCCAATACCTTCTCGTTTTGTACTGAGGTCATTAGGTTCATGTAGTTTTGACCTTCATTTCCTTTGAGGTAATTGTCTACAAACAAATCCATGCTGGATTCCAATTGTGCACCTAATCCAGAAGAAGCAAATTGCTCACGGATCATTTCTTTTGTCTTTTCGATCACATCAGCGTGCTCTGCTTGGATTCCGTTTTCTTTGGCTATCTGGTTGGAAATCAATGACCAAGACAATTGCTTCGCATAGAGTGGGTATTCCTGCTCTACTTCAGCTTCGGTCACTTTGCCTTCATTGGCTTTGATCAACCATTCTTTCAAGAAAGCATCCGGAAGAGATAGGTTGGTTTTTTCAACCACCAATTTTTTTAATTCCTCCTCGGTAAATACTTTGGATTCTCTGTTGTAGCTTCCCTGAAGTGTTTCTTTTACTTTTTCTTCAAATTCTTTTTTGCTCTTCACCTGGTCAGGACCAAAGATTTTGTCGAAGAACTCCTGGTTGAGTTCCGCCTTTGCTTTACGGTTGATATTCTTTACCGTGAATATATAGCCTCCCTTTGCCTCATCTCCCTCTTGGTCAGATAAGCCAAAGCCTGCAGTCCACTCGTCTTTTTTAACTTCCTTGCTTTCAAATTCAACAACAGCCTCTTTGCTCAGTCCTACAAATTTGCCAGCCAACTTCTTAGAAAGCTTGGTTGTGTCTACTGAAACAGTTTTTGAGAAATCTGAAGTGGTAGATTTTAGGTCTCCATACACGAAGTCACCGGCTTCTGAAATTTCAGGGTTGGTGCTTTCTCCATACTGGGAGGTTAGGTTTTCGATGGTTTCATCGATCAGTTTTTTATCTACTTTAATGCTGTAGTTGGTTCCTTTCAGGGATTGATCCAACTTTACTTCAATAGATTCTACAAAACCGATTTTGTATTCAAATTCAAAGTCTTTTTGGTTTTTCCAGTCGATAGACTCATCTGCTTTTTCTACCGGTAACGGCTCGCCTAAAACCTTAAATGTTTGTTCTTTTAGGTGTTTGTTTAAGGATTCGCCTAGTAGTGTATTGATTTCCTCAACCAATAGGGATACCCCATACATGTTTTTTACCATGGATATCGGTGCTTTTCCAGGGCGGAAGCCACGAATCACAGCCTTTTTGGCGTAGTCTTTAAGTTTAGCATCAACCTGAGGTTGATAATCTGCCTCAATTAGTTTAATTTTAATAGAAGCTTGATTTGCGGTGTGCTTGTCTACTGTAATTTCCAAAGTATGTTCAATTAACTGGTGTTGAATTAAAAACCCCCAATCTCTTTCCTGCTGGGCAGGGGAGGGATTGAGGGCTTGTAGGGTGCGGATAGAGGGACTCGAACCCCCATGCCTCGCGGCGCTAGATCCTAAGTCTAGTGCGTCTACCAATTTCGCCACATCCGCATGTGACCAAGAGGAAAAGTGAAACTCGATTTCCAATTGTGGATGCAAAGGTAAAGACATATTCTAATTTACTGCAAGGCAATGAAAAAATATTTCTAAAAAAAGTAGAATTCTGTTCCAATACCTTTCAAATTTGATATTCAAAATCCCCTCCAATGATTCAAGTAGATGTAGCAGAAGAGCGTAATGAAATTCTGAAACGATACCGGAGATTGCTCCGACAAGCTAAGCCAATTTTAAAACCGGGGGACACTAAGCTGATAAAGAAGGCGTTTACGATCTCGATGGAGGCGCACAAGGACATGCGTCGTAAGTCAGGAGAGCCCTACATTTACCATCCTTTGGAAGTCGCCTTGGTGTGTGTAGAAGAAATTGGCTTGGGTACCACTTCCATTATTTCAGCTTTGCTTCACGATGTAGTGGAGGATACAGACCTTGAGCTAGAGGATATTGAGCGAGATTTTGGTTTCAAGGTCATGACCATCATCGATGGACTCACCAAAATTTCTGGAGTTTTTGAATATGGGAGCTCTCAGCAAGCGGAGAATTTCCGAAAAATGTTACTCACTCTTTCTGACGATGTTCGTGTGATTTTGATCAAATTGGCTGATCGACTGAACAACATGCGGACGCTGGGTAGCATGCCTCGAAATAAGCAATTGAAAATTGCCTCAGAGACCATGTACCTCTATGCACCACTGGCGCATCGTCTTGGGCTGAATGCGATCAAGTCAGAGCTTGAAGATTTATTTTTGAAGTATACGGATACCGAAGCCTATCAAGACATTGTTCACAAAATCAATGAATCCAAAAGCTATCGAAACAAATTTATCAAGGGATTTATCCAGCCTGTAGAGGAGGAATTGCTCCGTCAAGGATTTCATTTTACGATTAAGGGACGTCCCAAGTCGGTTTATTCCATTTTCAATAAAATGAAGACACAGGGTATTCCTTTTGAGGAGGTGTTCGACTTGTTCGCTATACGAATTATTTTGGATAGTGAACTCGAAAACGAGAAAGCAGATTGTTGGCAGGCTTATTCTATCGTCACAGATTTTTATCGTCCCAATCCAAATCGCTTACGAGATTGGATTAGTACACCCCGCTCCAATGGGTATGAGTCTTTGCATACCACAGTAATGAGTACGACGGGGCAATGGGTAGAGGTGCAAATTCGTACCAGAAGAATGGATGAGATTGCCGAGCGTGGCTATGCGGCACATTGGAAGTACAAGGAAAAAGATGCTTCCGGTAAATCTGGTCCAGGATTGGATGAGTGGATTAACCAGGTGCGTAGCATGCTGGAAACCAACGATGGGTCTGCGATCGAATTTATGGATGATTTTCGAGGCAACCTTTTTAACGATGAGGTTTTTGTCTTTACTCCTAAAGGTGATTTAAAGGTTTTGCCTACAGGGGCCTCTGCCCTGGATTTTGCTTTTGAAATCCATACCATGGTGGGAGCCAAATGTATAGGGGCCAAGGTAAATCAACGCCTGGTTCCGATTAGCCATAAATTGAAAAATGGGGATCAGGTTGAAATCCTGACTTCAAGCAAGCAAAAGCCCACAGAAGACTGGTTGCAGCAGGTAGTCACCTCTCGAGCCAAGGCTAAAATCAAAGATGCCTTGCGGGAGGAGAAAAAATCTGCGATTCTGGATGGGCGCGAAATTGTACAGCGCAAATTGAAATCCATGAAGATGGACTTCACTTCTGAGGTAATTGAACAGTTGCGCGCCTTCTATGATTTGAAAACTGCGAATGAATTTTACTACCGGGTAGGTCGAGGAATCATCGATCCCACTTCGATCAAATCTTTCAAGGAATTTAAAGAATTACAAAAGCAAAAATCGAAGACTGCCGAAAAGGTAAAGGATGAGAGCTCTTTTACTCGGGAGATCAAGAGTTTGAAAGGTCCCGAACACGATCAACTGCTGATTGGTGAAGACATGGATATTGTAGATTACAATTTATCCAAGTGCTGTAATCCCATACCTGGAGATGATGTATTTGGGTTTGTCACGATTAATGAAGGCATCAAAATTCATCGAACTACTTGCCCCAATGCAGTTGAACTCCTTTCTAACCATGGCAATCGGGTGATTAAGGCCCGCTGGACTAGTCAGCGCGAAATCGCATTTCTCGCAGGTCTAAGGATCTTAGGGACGGATAGAGTAGGGATGATCAGTGATTTAACTAAAGTGATTTCCAATGAGCTGAAAGTAAATATGCGCTCGATTACAGTGGATTCGGATGGAGGTATTTTTGAAGGGACGATCAAGTTGTATGTCAACAATACGGAGCATTTGGATCAGCTCATCAAAAACTTAAATCAAATTGAAGGCGTAATAAAAGTTTCGCGTTTTGATTGAAAGCATCTTTTCAACAATTCATGCGTTATATTTGAAAAAAATCAACCCCAATGGCTTTGAATCCGGCACATTTCGAAGAAGTAAAGAAGATTTTTACTGCATATTTGGAAACACAGAAATTGCGAAAAACGCCAGAACGCTACGCAATACTGGAGGAGATTTACAGCCGTACAGGCCATTTTGATGTGGAAGGACTCTACATCAGCATGAAAAACAAAAATTACCGGGTCAGTCGTGCTACGGTATACAATACCCTAGATTTATTGGTTGAGTGCGATTTGGTTACCAAGCATCAGTTTGGAAAAAATTTAGCCCAGTTTGAAAAGTCTTATGGCTTTAAGCAACACGATCACCTGATTTGTATCGACTGCAATCAAGTTTTGGAGTTTTGTGATCCACGAATCCAAACGATTCAAACTACCGTATCTGAAGTGTTGAATTTCCAAGTAGTGCATCACTCGCTAATTCTTTACGGGAATTGCAAAAAGGAAAACTGTCAAAACAAAAAGAGCTAATATGAAATTCCAGTATCATCAAAAGAAAGATCCAAAGGTTCATTACCTGTTTATGGAGGGCGATTTGATAGGTGATGAGGCAGGCCCAAGACTTGCAGAGATGGTCAGTGATTCCATAGAAGAAGGCCTTAAATTAGTGGTCATCGACTTGGAAAAAGTAAGGTACATTAGTTCTAGCGGACTAGGATTGTTGATTACCCTTCTTACTAAAATGAAAAATGCGGGTGGGGAACTGGTTTTAACGGCTCCTTCCGAACATGTCAAAAAACTATTGATCATCACCAAACTCAACGGTATTTTTAAAGTACTAGATTCGGTGGATGAGTTGACTATCCCTCATTAATTGAAGTCCCAAAAGGGGCTTTTTTTATTCTCAGAGGCAACTTGAAGATTTAATGGCCGCTTTCCTTGGTTTTCTTTTGCCTTATCGCAAATTTCGACCTTTAAAAACTTACTGTAACGTATAGATTTTGCATCAAATGAAGATGGATGTATTGTTAGGTCTCCAATGGGGCGATGAAGGAAAAGGAAAAATAGTAGACGTGTTGGCTCCTCATTACGAGGTAGTTGCCCGGTTTCAGGGAGGTCCAAATGCAGGGCATACCTTAGAATTTGACGGGTTCAAACACGTGCTGCATCAAATTCCATCAGGCATTTTTCGTCCCCAAATTCTAAACATCATTGGAAACGGAGTAGTCTTAGATCCCATCATTCTCAAAAAAGAAATTGAGGCTTTGGGAAAGTTTTCCATTGACTACCGCAAAAACATGGTGATTTCTAAAAAGGCGACGATCATCATCCCTACGCACAAATTGTTGGATGCTGCTTACGAACAAGCAAAAGGAGATAAAAAAATTGGGTCGACGCTAAAAGGTATCGGGCCAACGTATCAAGATAAAATCGGGCGTTCTGCGCTTCGAATCGGGGATGTATTGAGTCCAGACTTCAAGGAAAAATATGCAGTACTACTCGATAAGCACAAGTCAACGCTTTCGTTCTACAACTATCCTTTGGATGCCTTGGAAGAGATGGAACGTCAATTCTTTGAAGCCATTGAATTTGTCAAGAGCCTTCCATTAATCGATAGTGAATATGTAGTCAATGAGGCCTTGCAAGCGAAGAAGCGTATTTTGGCAGAAGGAGCACAGGGTTCGTTATTGGATATTGACTTTGGTAGCTATCCTTTTGTAACGAGCTCCAATACGATGACTGCGGGAGCTTGTACAGGTCTTGGGGTAGCTCCTTCCAAAATCGGGGAGGTCTTCGGTATTTTTAAGGCGTATTGCACCCGCGTAGGGTCTGGTCCATTTCCAACGGAATTGATGGATAGCACGGGTGAGGCGATGCGGAAGGAAGGAAATGAATTTGGTAGTACCACTGGCCGCCCTAGACGTTGTGGCTGGTTGGATCTGCCTGCTTTGAAGTATTCGATCATGATCAATGGGGTCACCCAGTTGTTTATGATGAAGGCGGATGTGCTCAATATTTTTGAAGAGATCAAGGTTTGTACGGCATATGAATTGCCTTCAGGAGAACAGATTGAAAAATTGCCTTTTGAAATCAATGAGTTGGATGCCAAGCCGGTATACAAGACAATGAAAGGTTGGTATTGTCCATTGGACGGCGTGAGCACTTATGAAGAGTTTCCCGCGCCTTTGAAAGCGTATGTTGCCTTTTTGGAACAAGAACTTCAGGTTCCAATCAAGTTGGTTTCCATAGGTCCAGATCGCACACAAACCATTATGCGGTAATTTATCCCATTCAAGTTGAAAAGCTCTTGTCAATACCTTGCCAAGAGCTTTTTTTTTACCAAATGACTCGCGTTATTTAGGATTCCTAAGGTCAGGCAGGTGAAGCAACTACTCCATTTAATTTTCGTTCTGTTGATTTTAATGCTCCCAATCCGGGCTGCAGCACAGATCGGATTTCCTTACTGCGAGAGTTTTCAAACAGCTGGCACGCAGGCAGCAACGATTTTTGGAGGCAATGCGCAGCTTAGTCCAGGCGTGTTGCGGTTGACATCGAATCAGGTAAACCAGCGTGGTCATGTGTACCTAGATATTTCTTTCCCTTCTACCTATGGCTTAAAGGCAGAGTTTGAGTATTTCAGTTATGGAGGCACCGGTTGGGGCCCAGGGGTCAATTCTGGGGATGGTTTTAGTGTCTTTCTATTCGATGCAGAAACTACCGTATTCAATTCTGGTGGATTTGGAGGCTCTTTGGGTTATGGACCTCGGGATCAAGAGCCTGGGTTATCCAATGGGTATTTGGGAATAGGTTTTGATGAGTATGGAGGGTTTGGTACAACTGCTGGTGGGCTCAATGGAAGCTTTCCTAACCAACCACCCACTCAATTGGCGCCTAATTCAATTGTAGTTAGAGGGCCTGGTAACTTATTTACTGGTTACCCTTTTGTAATGGGAAAGCGTACTATGCAGGATGGGCCTGATGGCTTAAGTCCTAGTGATCAATTCCCAATTAGTTCAGGAGGAGTAGGAACATCTCGCGTCACGGATCGCAATAAAGTGGGTTTTCGGAAGGTGTTTTTGGAATTACAACCTAATCCGAATGGACCTGGATTTTTTATCACCCTAAAAATGGAGGTGACTACGGAGCTAAACCAACCTCGTATGGTCACTATTTTTGACCGTCCCTATTTTTTTCCAGCACCAAAAAATTTGAAGATTGGATTTGCTGCCTCTACAGGAGGATCCACCAACTTTCATGAAATCCGAAACCTAATTGTGGAGGTGGCAGCCGATGATGCGCTTCAGAATCCAGAAGGGGTTGATTTTACGGATAAAGCTTCCTGTGCTGGCCAGCTAAATCAATTTTACATCACAGATGAAGAAGTTCGCCTTCCCAATGAGAATAGCTCCATTCGCTGCTTGCA
>CAYNIK010000024.1:0-11138 GCA_964397145.1 uncultured Limnohabitans sp. | reverse complement strand
CTGTCAAAGTCGGCTGTACCCGAGAGGCCTTCACCCAAGCATTTGGAGAAGTGTGTCAAGTGGAAGGTGTGGATGCGCACTCAGCTATCCCTGCACAACCTCGTTCTGAGGAGGAAACACTCCTTGGTGCCAAAAATCGCGCTACCCATTCAAAAACCCTCATTCCTAACGCAGACTATTGGGTGGGCATTGAGGGAGGTGTAGACGAGGATCCACAAGGCATGTATGCCTTTGCTTGGATCTTTGTGCTTCACCGTTCGGGCAAAAGCAGCCAATCCAAGACCGGTACTTTTTACTTACCTCCCCAGGTGGTCGCACTGATTCGAGAAGGAATGGAGCTGGGTCATGCGGATGACCTGGTATTTCAGGCACAAAATTCCAAGCAGCAAGGTGGATCAGTTGGACTTTTAACCCAAGGGCTCATCACTCGGGAAGCCTATTACCAACAAGCTATGGTCTTGGCCTTGATCCCTTTTTTGAACGAATCCTTGTATCCTGCCGGATTAGACTCCTAGGGCTAACCCCCTGCAAGTTTCTATTTTAAAAGAAATAGATTGCTTTTACTTTTTCAGATTATCCAAAAATTGGCGCAATGCGATACGCCAATCCGGGTGAGCATCCCAATTGGGGCCAATATATAATTCCTCACGTACTAAAAATCGGATGTAGTATTTCACTACCGTCTTGTTTCCCTCTTCACCGGTCAAAGGTTCTAGACCCATACTTTTCATGAGATCAGCTTGCCGGCCTTCCACCCTCACAAGTACAAATTGAATACGATCGGCTAGGAGTTGTTGATTGCTCTTCGCTTCAGTCATCCATGCCAGTTCGTAGGGGTAGGCGCTTGAAAAAATTTCTTCAAGCCCACTTTTTTGAGCACTCTGCTCTGCCAACAAGGTCTCTGCTGACTTTCCAAAGGATCCATATCGAAACGAGTTGATCGGGCCGGTAACGGCGGAATTTCCTTCCAAGGGGATGCCTAATCGAAAAACTTCAAGGTTGAGTGGATTTCGAGGAATGAATTTTTGGGCACTTGAGTTCGCCGCTTGGGCTACGAGTACTGGAAACTCGGCTAGATCAGGGACAAGTAAATTTTTTGTAGGAGAAGTGCTCCCAAATCCTGCAAATTGTTGGGCTGCACTTTTCCAATCCTTGGCCGAAACCCCAAAAAGATTAGGGGCTGCGATGAGTTTGCCATCCCCTGAAAATTTACCCACATGAATGCTAGTTTGTTCTTTTTGGCGGGTGATCAGGATTACATTTTGGATTTGTCGCTGCAAAAAGGCCTTTGCGTACTCCGCTTGCCGTTCAGCAGACAAGGCTACCTGCTCGAGTTCGTAGTAGGCTACTGGATCCCCTCCAGCGCGCACCAAGGCCGGGTGAATGCTATCTGCCAAAACCTGCCAAGTAAAGGAAGGCTTGGCTCCGGGATCGTTAGAAACCAACACAATGGATTTTCCATCAAAGAACGAAGGTGGTATAGTCCCTTGACCATGAGCCAGGAGCGAACAAAAAAGAAAAAAAAGCAGTGTGGAGATATATTTCATAAAATTTCTGAGGGATTGAACCCAAGGACCGTATTTTTACAGAAGTACTTCACTTATCCTTATTCCAGATGCAGTTCCTACAACGCAAATTAGGTACAATAATTTTAGTTCTCGCCTCCTTTACCTGCTCATTTGCCCAAGAAATTGATGGCAGTAAACTTCTTCAGCACTTGGAGTACTTATCCTCTGATGCGCTGGAGGGAAGAAAACCCTTGAGTAACGGAAGTAGCATGGCTCAAAAATACATTTTGTCAGAGCTTACATCCTTAAACTCGGTAGAGCCACTGTACCCTGATTTTATCCAAAAATTTTCATTTGAAGATCGCCGATCAAAAAAAATGGTGGAAGGAGCACGTAATCTTGTCGCTTTCATTCCCGGTTCCGCCTCCAAAAAAGTGATTGTGGTCACTGCTCATTACGACCATGTGGGCATTGGAAGAGCCGATGCTACAGGCGATTCCATCTACAATGGAGCAGATGACAATGCCTCTGGAACTGCAGCCCTATTGGTTTTGGCAGAGTATTTCTCCAAAAATCGTCCCCAGCATGGGATGCTGTTTGTGGGATTGGACGCAGAAGAAATGGGCCTTCAGGGAGCAAAAGCCTTGGTCAATGATTTTCCCTTTCCACTAGAGCAGATTCTTTTGAATGTAAATATGGACATGCTTTCTCGAAGTGATGCCAAGGAAATCTATGTGTCAGGAACCCATTATTATCCACAGTTTAGGTCCATCCTTGAAAAAATCCCTGGAGTGGCGGGTACCACACTTCGGTTTGGCCACGATATACCAGGTACTGGGGCAGAGGATTGGACCAGATCTTCCGATCACGGGGCATTTTTCGACAAGAAAGTTCCCCATTTGTATTTTGGGGTAGAGGACCATGTGGATTACCACCGACCTAGTGATTCCTTTGCGGGCATTCATCCTGAATTTTACAAAGCCACCGTCAACTTAATCTTAAAATCCTTGCTCGCCTTGGATAAAAGTCTGCTTGAAAAATAATAAGGTTTCCAATTCTTAACTAAACCCTGCCTACGCTCGTGGGAAAAACTGACCTCATCACTCGCCTACTTATTTTTAGACTGAGGCACATGAGCAATCAGACCTTCATTCTGATTCTGAGCGGGTTCATTGGCGTTTTTTCTGGGTTGGCCGCAGTAGTACTCAAAACCGGAGTACATTCCATCCAATCTTTTTTGACGGAGGACTTTTATCCGTCTTATGCCAACTTCCTGTACATCATTTACCCCTTAATCGGTATCTCCGCAGCCTTTCTCTTGGGTAAATATGTTTTGAAAGATCTCGGAGGGCATGGTATTCCCGATGTACTATTTACCATTTCCAAGAAGTCTAGCCTGATTCCTCGAATAAAAATGATTAGCCGAGTCCTGACTTCCTCCTTGACTGTAGGCTTTGGTGGATCAGTAGGATTGGAAGCACCCATGGTCATGACTGGATCTGCTATCGGCTCAAATGTGGGATCTTTGATGCACCTCAGTGCAAAAAAAAGAACCTTACTTATTGGATGTGGAGCTGCAGGTGCCATTTCTGCAATCTTCGGAGCACCTATTGGCGCAGTTATTTTTGCGATAGAGGTAATTCTGATGGAAATTAGTACTGCAAGCTTTATTCCCTTACTACTCGCCTCGGTCACGGGTTCTTTAACTTCAATGCTCCTGATTGGAGAAGATTCACTTTTCAATTTCAATTTGAAAGATAGTTTCGAAGCGGCTCATATGCCTTATTATTTGCTCTTGGGAATGATTGCTGGGCTGGTTTCCCTTTACTTTAGCAAAACCGTATTGGCTACTGAAAGGCTGATGGCTGCCTTAGGAAACCCATGGTTGCGGATCACCTATGGAGGTGCAGTTTTAGGGTTAATTGTCTTTCTTCTCCCTCCAATTTATGGGGAGGGATACGACACGCTCAATGTATTGATTGAGGGCAATTCAGGTAAATTATTAGAAAAAAGCCCTTTCTTCTCCAGTTTAGAAGATTCCAAAACCATCCTTCTATTTCTCTTTGGAATAATACTTCTCAAACCAATAGCCTCAGCCGTTACGATTGGCGCAGGCGGTAGCGGAGGTATTTTTGCACCCTCCTTGTTTGTGGGAGGCATCACAGGATTTGCATTTGCGTATTCCAAAAACCTATTAGGTTTCCACATTGAACTCCCCTTGGCACATTTTGCCTTAGTCGCCATGTGTGGGGTGATGGCAGGCGTACAGCACGCCCCACTATCTGCGATCTTCTTAATCGCTGAAATCACAGGTGGATATGAGCTATTTATCCCACTTATGTTTGTCTCGGCCATCTCATTTATCACCAAGACCGCGCTTCAAAAACACAGCATTTACACCTTACAACTGAAAGCACAGGGAAAATACCTGCCTGAAACCAAGGATGAGGAGCTTTTAGATACCATTTCGATTTCGCAGGTGATCGAGAAAGACCTGTTGCCAATCCATCCTGATGCGCAGCTAACCGATTTGATTGAGTTAGTTAAGCTATCGAAACGAAATATTTTCCCTGTTGTAGATTCTGCTCAATCCCTGCAAGGAATCGTGACATTGGACGATATCCGTCACATCATGTTTGATGTGGAAAAACAAAAAAATGTCATCGTTCGACAGCTCATGCATAGTCCTCCTGAAATCCTATTCTCTACTGAAAATATGCAATCAGCAATGGAAAAGTTTGAACGTTGTGGAGCTTGGAATCTTCCTGTAGTGGAAAATAAGCAGTATTTGGGGTTTGTATCTAAGGCAAAAATCTTTAATGCCTACCGCAAAAAATTGCAGCGACAAAAAGAAGAATAGTCGCCTATTTAAAATAAAATTTGGAGAAAGAAATTATCCACTTTTGTACTTACTTTTTAAATTAAAAAACTACGAGTTAGCGAAGATTATCCACAAAATCGAAATCGATAAAATATCTTTAACTAATTGTTTATCAATATTTTATAGGTGATTTAAATAAGAGTGTGGATAAATTATTGAAATTGTGGATAAATTTTTCTTGCATTTTTTAATCCGCTTTAATTTTACTTTTAGAGGCATTTTTAAAAAATATTTATGCAAGAATTCAACAAAAAATTAGGGAGATTTTGGAACCAATTTTAGGTCCAAATTAGAATTAAATTTGGCTGCCGACCTACCGAGTTCTATAGGGATAGAAAAAAACCTAGACAAGAAATTTCTAATCTAGGTTTAATCATATTTTAACAACTAATCTTCAAATTTACTTGCCAAGACCCGTTGGAGGAAGATTACTCATCTGCCTCATGATCCAGCTTTTTCGACCTTGAATGTAGGAAGTGGGTTTTGCAGGACTCCAGCGCCTTGGGTTAGGCAACACTGCAGCGATCAATGCCGCTTGACTCTTGGAAAGTTTGGCAGCATCCTTTTTAAAGAACGTTTGAGAGGCGGCCTGAATACCATATACGCCATCCCCCATCTCAATTACATTTAAGTATACTTCCAAAATCCGTTCTTTAGACCAAAAAATTTCAACAAGAATAGTGAAATAGGCTTCGAAACCCTTTCGGATGTAGCTTCTAGAGGGCCACAAAAACACATTCTTTACCGTTTGTTGCGTAATCGTACTTGCTCCTCTAACCCGCTTATTCGTTTTATTACTTTCCCAGGCTTTTTTTAATGATTTAAAATCAAAGCCAAAATGCTTGAAAAAGGTTTGATCCTCAGCCGCCACCACAGCTTGTGTAGCGTGCTTTGACATTTCTGAAATAGGCACCCAGTCTTTGACCAAGCGCACTTCTTTTTCTGAATCAATCCCTTGTTCCACTAGGCGAATCACCATCAATGGGGTGATAGGCACTGGGACGAATCGGTAAACAATCACTAGACCAATGGAAAGTCCAAAAAACCACAAGGCGGACTTCCAAAGAAATTTTCCAATCCAACGAATAACTTTCATCAACGAGAATTATAGGGTAACTTTTGCTTGTACAAATTGGTAGAAAAAAATGGCATTTTTATCATTGCCTAATTTTTCTAAATCTACTACCATCAGCTCCACATCCTGGAGGGAACAATCACCTGCGGCTACAAGCGCTGGGGCTGCACTTTTTAGTAACTCTTTCCAATAGGCAGTCACCGATTTTCTTTTTTCGCCACTTCTGGCATCTAGGAAAAATCCATCAAAACGTATGGTGCATTCTGGATACCCTGCCCGAGCAAGCAAGTTTCCCAATTCAATCCCCACATCTGGATTTCCTCCTATCTTCCGCTGAAAGTCGCTCATTACCTCTACATAATGCCGCAAATGAACGTATCCTGGTGAAACATGCAAGCTAGAATTGAAAACTTCCGTTACATACACACGAGCACCAGGTTGAAGATGCGCCTTGAGCCTTACCAAAAGCTGAATCGGTGAAGGGACATGCTCCAAGGTCCAACAAACAAATGCTGCATCAAATTGCTCTTCTAGCTGAAGTGCACAACCATCTTGTTCCACAAATCGAACCCGATCTTCAAACGATGCCAAGTTGATTTTGGCTTGAGCCAATTGTGCCGCTGACGAATCCACACAGGTGATTTGGAGTTTAGGAAAGCGCTCCAAAAGAATCCGCGTTTGTGCACCCACTCCACTACCCACTTCAAGAAGATGGGTGCATCCACTGAAGTCCACCTCCTTGAATACCATAGGCGCTAAAAACTCAGCTTGCTCCTTTAGCCGAAGCTGCTCTACCGGATCAAAACCATGTACATAATTTGCCATAGGTGAAAAGTAAAGAGGGGTATAGGTCCTTGAGAAGGCGAAGATGAAACTTTTTTAAGGATTGAAAAATTCAGCTCCTTACTTTTTCCTATTTTCGAGTTCTTGATCCCTTAAACCTCCCCGCCTATGTCCCCTATTGCTATTGGAAGCTTTGAAGAGTTTGAATCCTATCTTGGAAAAGAGCTTGGTGCCTCGGACTATTTCAAGATCACTCAAAAACAAATTAATTGCTTTGCCGAAGCGACCCTAGACCATCAATGGATTCATACAGATCCAGTCCGAGCAAAAGCAGAAGGGGGATTTGGAAATACCATTGCCCATGGCTACCTCACGCTGAGTATTGTTCCTTACCTCTGGGAACAAATCGTCCAGGTCAACAACCTCAAGATGATGATCAATTACGGAATAGAAAATCTCCGTTTTGCACAGGCCGTCACTGTAGATAGTGAGGTACGCTTGGTGGCATCCTTAAAAAATATCACCAATCTCCGAGGAACCATCAAGGCTGAAGTGGAAGTGAAGTTAGAGATCAAGGATCAAAAAAAACCTGCTTTTGCAGGATTACTGATCTTCTTGTACCATTTTAAGGATTAATCAAGAGGCAAGAAGGTCATTAATTACCGTAGCTGCACAGGCGCAGCCAAAGGCTGCAGGGAGAAATGACATGGTGCCATAGGCGGACTTTTTGAAATTTTTCCCATCAGTGAGCATAAGGCTTTCCTTAATGACTACCTCGGTGGAAAACACTGCCTTGAAGCCTCCGTCAATATCCCTTCTTTTCAGCCGTTTCCGTAGCATCTTGGCCAGCTTACACTGGTGCGTGTCGGCAAAATCCACCACCTTGATTTGTGTAGGGTCTACTTTTCCACCGGCACCCATGGAGCTAACTAATGGAAATCCACGCTTTTTGGCTCCTTCGATGAGGTGCATTTTGGGCGTAAAGCTATCGATGCAGTCCACCACATAATCGTAGTGGTTATCTTCCAAAAGGGCAGTCATCTCGGATGGGTCCAAAAATTTCTTAATTGCTATTAGCTTCATTGCAGGGTTAATTGCCAATAAGCGTTCCTCCATCCAACCCGCTTTGGGCTGCCCGACATTGAGTTGAGTAGCAGGAAGCTGACGATTCACATTGGAAATGTCCACCGTGTCTCCATCAATAATGGTCATTGCACCGACGCCAGAACGGGCAATAAATTCAGCAGCAAAGGATCCTACACCCCCTAATCCCACGACGAGGACGTGCTTTTTTGCCAATTTTTCAAGCCCTTCACGCCCTACTATCAATTCGGTACGACTCAACCAGGCAAATTCATTCATGAGATCTTTCTTTTGGAGATGGCATTCCAATTTGCAATCACCTGCTCAGCAAGCCTTGCTTCTGGAAGCTGCAAAATTAAGGAAGCCGCTTGATATATCGATTCGATCTTCAACTCCGAATCGTCAGTTTCAAAAAAGATTCGATCCAAAGGGCATGCTGCCAGCCACATTGCGGCATTGCTGTCAGGATGTAAGAGCTGCTTTCCAAAAGAAAAAAATACGGGAAAAGATAGCAGCTGTCGTGCCAACTCCGGCTTTTGATTCCAACCATGCCAGATGATGCAAGGAGGATTCTTTGCAGACTTTAAGTACTCCAGAAGCAGGTCATGGGACTTAACACAATGCAAAATCAAGGGGATTTCTAGTCTTGCCGCCAAGCTCGCTTGAGCGGAAAACGCTTCTTTTTGCAGCGGAATGTCTGGCCCCTTCAGCCGATCAAATCCCGCTTCCCCAATGGCCAAAACAAAGGGATTCTGGACCACTTTCCGCTTTATTTTTTCAAAATAAGCCTCCCAACTGGAATCTACCTCCCAAGGATGAATCCCCAAAGAAATAGGAACCCCTTCCACCATGGGGGACTTCCCTGCTTGAAAGATGGAATGGGGCTGCAGCTCTTGATGTGTATGGATATCCCAAAAATGCATTCCCGAAGGTCGAAAAAATAGGGGTGAGAAAAAAAGCCCCCAACAAGTTCCACTTAGTTGGGGGCAGGTAAACATCAACTTACTACTTCTATTAATCCAGTCGCTTTCGCTCTTCGGAACTTCCCGAATTCGAATTCACCCGGAAGCTTTGTCCTTTGGAAAAATTATACCGAAGCGTGAAACGCACACTTTGATCATTTCGATATTGGCGAATTTGAGTATCAATAGCTGCAAAATTAATCGCAGCGTGAATCCATTGGGTACGGAACAAGTCTCCACCATTAATGGATAGGGAAAGCTTGTCTTTCATTAGCGATTTTGTGATTCCTGCATCCACCCACCCAAATCCACGAATCTCTCCCTGTCCCCAAATTTGTGGGCTAAGATAAATTCCTACCAACTCCATTTTAAATCCTTTGGGCAGATTAAAGTTGTGTTGCGTTCTGAGTAGGTAAGATACTTGGCTTATATCCAGCACATCTGTGCCTATGAGAGACTTAAATTTATTGTAGTTTACCTGAACCAGGTTGGAGGTGTTCCACCATTTTGCCAATTCAACAGGTACTACGCCTTGAAAATTGAAATTCTTGGTCTTATCAAAATTTGCCGTAAAGGTGGTGCTACTGCGCGCCTCTTCGTCCTGCTCAAAAACCTGCATAAATGCATCTTCCGTGACACTATAACCCAAGGTAAACTGATACGCTCCTTTGATGACATGGTCCATCTCCAGGTTGGTAGAATACTGTGGCTTTAGGCTTGGATTCCCCTTTTCAGTAGTCAAGGGATCAATGTAATACACAAAAGGGTTGAGCAAGCGGTAATTGGGTCGTGTAATTCGGCGATTCACGTTGTAGACCACTTGGTAGTTGTCGCTGATTTTGTGCTGCAAAAACATGCTTGGAAACAAGTTCACGTATTCCTGTCGATTGACTTGGTTGAGCGTTTTGGAAGTACCGGTCACGTCGGAATACTCCATTCGCAAGCCTGCCTGATAGGATAATTTCTTTGAAAAATCACCTTTCAAGGAACTGTAGGCAGCCAAGACATTTTCCTGGTAGATAAAGCGGTTGGAATTGGGATCGGGCTGCAGCGGGGCATCGCTGATTCCTCGACTCAGGTCAAGGTCATTGTCTGACTCTACCCAGCTCCCTTTAAGGCCTGCCTCTAGCAATTTACCTCCTTTCAAGGGTTGGATCCAATCCACCTTGGAAGTAAAGATGGTGTAGTACATGTCATTGAGCGTCAATACCCGGTCAGTACTTAGTGTAGGAGGGTTCAATCCATTCGAATACGAATTAGTCAATAAGGCCTCGCTACTCATGTCCATCACCGTCAAGTCTAAGTCCGCGGAAATCTTCCCTCCGAGGGTATCCAGTTTGGCATCGTAGTGCAGGTTGGTGAAAAGTCGACTGCGCTGATCCTTAGAATCATTCATTGAGGTGAAGCTTGAGTTAGTGGACTGCACAGGATTTGTAATTGTAGTTCCGGAGGTATTGAGACCATTACTGGCTGAAGTAGAGGCCTGCACGTTGATTCCCAAATTCTGAGTGGGGCTTAATTCGTAGTTGGCAGCCCCAGTAAAGGAAGGTGTATGGCTACGCTCGACGATTCGAGAATCCTGCAAAAAGGTGGATTTGCCACCTTCCACCTGGAAATTCCTGGCGATTTCCAAATCATTAATCTCTACATCTTCATTGTAGTTAAATGTTCCGTTGCTCGTCCACTTCCCTTTTTTGACATTGAGCGTGACTCCCGCATTGGGAGCAGCCTTTCCATTGTATCTGCCTCCGATCATCACATTTCCAAATACCCCATCGACTGTATTTTTCTTGAGCTGAATGTTGATCACCCCAGCGGCACCCTCTGCGTCAAATCGTGCAGAAGGACTGGTCATCACTTCGATACTTTTAATGTTGTCTGCAGGCATAGAACGCAAAAAGCTGGTCAAATCTGCAACACTCATGTACATGGGACGATCGTTGATCATCACCGTCACCCCAGTTCTTCCGTTAAGATTGATATTTCCGTCCGAGGTGATAAATACTCCTGGAGATCTTCCCAATACATCCAAGGCATTGGCTCCTTCCGCCATCACGGTACCCTCTACATTGACGATGGTCTTATCCGGCTCGATGATGATTTGAGGACGGGAAGCCTTGACGGTGACTTCATCCAAGCCAGTTATTTCATCTGCAAGGATAATTTTCCCAAAATCTTTTTGTAGTCCTGCCAGAAGTTCAAACTCCTCGGAAGAGAAGGAGGTATACCCTAGCGAAGAAACCACAAGCTTGACACGGGCAGTTTTGGTAGTGGAAATTGAAAAATTTCCTGTTTCATCGGTCACTGCACCTTCAAGAAGAATTCCCTCTGGGGAGAGTAGCGCTGCATTGGCGTAGGGCACAGGCTCCCCTTTTTGGTTGGTAATGGTTCCGCGCAATAGGGCTGATTCTTTGGGTTGAGCGGCAAGCGTACTCATTCCCAGCAGGTACATAAAAAATGCTAGGAATAAAAAGTGACGAGTTTTCATGAAGAAAATAGTTGGTTTAGTTTTCTAGTAGATGCAGAAAACCGAGAAAAGGATGTGCCAAGTAGTAAAAAATGTGAAAAATTCCCCTAAAACAGGATTTTGAGTGAAGTCCACTAGTAAACTGTCTCATTTTCGAACAGTGACTTTTTCAGAAAGGAACAAAAAAGCTCCTGAAGAAAATCTTCAGGAGCTCCTTTCTCTTCGGTCAGAGACGGTTACTTCGCAGCAGCGTAACGCTTGCTTACTGCATCCCAGTTGACCACATTCCAGAAAGCGGCAATGTAATCAGGGCGTCTATTTTGGTAGTGAAGGTAGTAGGCATGTTCCCACACATCCAAACCTAGGATAGGCGTACCTG
>CAYNIK010000023.1:0-11321 GCA_964397145.1 uncultured Limnohabitans sp. | reverse complement strand
AAAACCAACAGTAACTGCTCCATTTTGCGATGAAAAAACAAACCAAAATCTTTCTTGTTCTTGGCATTCTACTACTTGTGGCCCTAGCCTATTTTTATCCAAGACTTGGAAATCAAGGAGCAGGAAATGCGCCTGCGCCATCGGGTCAAAAAGGGGGCAATGGGGGTGAGCCTCTTGCTGTCAATGTAATCAAACTTAAAAAAGAGACCTTAAACAATCAATTGCAGGTCTCCGGTACCATTCTTCCGAATGAGTCCGTAGATATCAAGCCTGAGATTAGTGGTCTAGTGACCAAAGTCAACTTTAAGGAAGGACAGTATGTCACAAAAGGCACCCCACTTCTATATCTGAATGACAACGAGCTACAAGCACAGTACCAGCGTCTCCAGTATACTCAAAAGTTATTTCAAACCCAGGAGTCTAGACAAAAGCAATTGTTGGCAAGAGAGGCGATCAGCCAAGAAGAGTACGATATCGTACTTAATCAATACAATACTGCCCTTTCTGACATCAAGTTGGTGCAGGCTCAATTGGAAAAAACAGTGATTCGCGCACCCTTCAATGGAAGATTGGGTCTTCGACAAGTTTCTGAAGGAGCAGTTATCAATACCTCCAACATTATTGTAAGTATTGTAAACATTGATCCCATCAAATTGGAATTTTCCATTCCGGAGCGTTATGCGGGAATGGTTACCGAAGGGTCCCCTATATTTTTTAGTAGTGAATCTTCTAAAGAAGAGGTGGAGGGAAAAGTATATGCGTACGAGCCTCAAGTGGATGCGGCTACCCGAACGATTAAATTGCGTGCACAAAGTCCCAATAAAAGTGGAAAATATCTTCCCGGAATGTTTGTGAAGATTCGCTTTGTATTGGATATCAAAGAAGATGCACTTCTTGTTCCTGCCGAGGCAGTAATTCCAGAATTGTCCGGTTACAAGGTATTCGTGGTTGGTGCTGATGGCAATGCGGAGCAGCGAATGATTGAAATTGGTACGCGAACAGACACGCAAGTGCAGGTGCTTTCAGGATTGGCTGAAGGAGATAGGGTGCTCACCACAGGGGTGATGCAAGTACGTCAAGGAATGCCGATCAAGCCTACACCAGTTAATTAAGCGACCTTATGTCTAGTCTTTCAAGTATCAGTATCAAACGGCCCGTTCTGGCCATCGTGATGTCTCTGGTGATCCTGCTTTTTGGCGGGATAGGTATTTCCCTTTTGGGGGTCCGCGAATACCCTTCTGTAGACCCACCGGTCATCAATGTGAGCACTTCCTACGTAGGAGCGAATGCGGATGTAATCCTAGCGCAAATCACTGAACCCCTAGAAGAACAAATTAATGGAATTCAAGGAATCAAATCCCTGACTTCAACAAGTGCAGATGGGCGAAGTAACATTACCGTAGAGTTTGAAGTGGGTGCAGACTTAGAAGCTGCCGCTAACGATGTGCGTGATAAGGTTTCTGGAGCACAACGCAGCTTACCTCCTGACGCAGACCCTCCCGTAGTATCCAAGGCCGATGCCGATTCACAGCCTATTGTAGGGGTCAATGTAAAAAGCACCAACAGAAGTTTGCTGGAGCTAACCGAAATTGCCGACAACGTATTCAAAGAGCGCCTTCAAACGATCCCTGGAGTAAGTAGAGTTCAGATTTGGGGAGAAAAAGAGTATGCCATCCGATTGCGAATGGATCCGTTAAAAATGGCTTCCTATGGAATTACACCCATGGATGTACTCAGTAAAATCCAAACAGAAAATGTGGAATTGCCTTCAGGAAGAATTGAAGGGCAGAGTATTGAACTATCCGTTCGAACCAAAAGCCGCTTGAGTTCTCCACAGGAGTTTGACCAGCTCATCATCAAAGAAAGTGAAACCAACATTGTACGCTTTCAAGACATCGGTACAGCAGAGCTATCTGCACTGAATGAGAAGACCTTACTTCGAAGAAATGGCGTGCCAATGGTTGCCGTTGTTTTGGTCCCCCTTCCTGGCTCCAATAACATTGAAATTGCGGATGAGTTCTACAAGCGCTTGGAGTTTATCAAGAAGGACTTGCCCGCAGATATTGGGGTAGAAGTGGGCTTTGATGGTACCGAATACATTCGTCAATCTATCTCCGAGGTAGAAGAGACCATCATTACTGCATTTATTCTAGTGGTAGCCATTATTTTTCTCTTTCTAAGAGATTGGAGAACCACCTTTATTCCCGTTGTAACCATTCCTATCTCTCTGATCGGGGTATTTTTCATCATGTACTTGATGGATTTTTCCATCAACGTGCTCACCCTCCTGGGAATTGTGCTATCCATTGGACTGGTGGTAGATGATGCCATCGTAGTATTAGAAAACATTTACGCTCGAATAGAGAAAGGGGAAAAACCGATGGAAGCAGCTGCCAAGGGATCTGAAGAGATCTTCTTCGCTGTAATTGCGACTACCATTGCCCTGGCTGCAGTGTTCTTACCCGTAATTTTCTTAACGGGTACCACAGGAAGATTATTTCGGGAATTTGGCATTGTCGTAGCGGGATCCGTCTTGATTTCCGCATTTGTGGCCCTCACCATGACCCCCATGCTCAGCGCGCGCATGTTGAAGAATCGGGAAAAACAGAACGCCTTCTATCGATTAACTGAGCCCTTTTTTCTCGCTCTAAATGTTTTCTATGAGCGAACACTCACCCAATTCATGAAGGTAAGATGGATTTCTTTTCCCATCATTGGAGTCATGGGACTTGGGATTTATTGGTTGTTTTCTAACCTGCAGACCGAGTTGGTTCCTATGGAGGACCGATCCGAATTGCGAATCAACATGACCGGCCCTGAAGGAGCTACCTTCTCATTTATGGATCAGGTCATCACCGACTTGAATTCACAGCTTACCAAGGAAATTCCATCCTCAGAACTTGCCGGAATTACCAGTATGACCTCACCGGGATGGGGGACTGCAAATACGAACTCGGGATTTATTCGTCTTTTTTTGACGGATGCATCGGAGCGTTCCCGTACCCAGCAGGAGATCTTTACGCAAGTCAATGCCTCGCTCAAAGGGGTAACTGCAGTTCGCGCCTTTGCACAGCAGCCCGCCTCCATTGGGGATCGTCGTGGCGGTCTACCTGTTCAGTATGTCATTCAAGCACCTACCTTGGAAAAACTCAAAGAAGTAATTCCCCCCTTCTTAGAGAAGGCTTCGCAGAATCCAGCCTTTATTTTTACAGATATCAACCTCAAATTTACCAAGCCTGAACTCGAAATCGAGATTGATCGGGAAAGAGCACGGAATATGGGAGTCTCGGTCCAGGAAATTGCACGAACCCTTCAGCTTTCCTATTCTGGGCAGCGCTTCGCCTACTTCATTAAAGGAGGGAAGCAATATCAGGTAATTGGAGAGATGCAGCTTCAAGACCGAAATGAGCCAGTTAATTTGAGAATGCTTTACGTGAGAGGTGATAATGGACAGCTTATCCAATTGGACAACTTGGTCCGTGTAGTGGAGAAAAGTACACCGCCACAACTGTATCGATTCAACCGATTTGTTAGTGCGACCATTTCAGCAAACCTAGCTGATGGAGTGACCATTGGTGCAGGATTGGAGGAGATGGACAAAATCGCAGAGGAAGTCTTGGATGATTCGTATGCTACAGATGTGACTGGACCTTCCAAGGAATTTAGAGAGAGCTCCAACAGCTTGTTGTTTGCCTTTATTTTTGCCTTGGTCTTAATCTACTTGGTACTTTCTGCACAGTTTGAAAGTTTTGCAGATCCATTGACGATCATGTTTACGGTGCCGTTGGCCATTTTTGGTGCCTTGGCCACGCTGTGGATATTTGACTTTACCTTGAATATATTCAGTCAAATCGGGATCATTATGCTCATAGGCTTGGTCACCAAAAACGGCATTTTGATTGTTGAGTTTGCCAATCAACGTAAGGAAGAAGGATTGAATGTGGATGAAGCAATTTTTGGTGCAGCGATATCTCGATTGCGACCGATTTTGATGACCAGTATGTCTACTATTTTGGGTATTCTACCGATCGCCTTAGCCCTTGGAGCAGGTGCAGAAAGTAGGGTTCCAATGGGCGCTGCCGTGATTGGAGGGCTTGCGTTTTCTACCGTATTGACCCTATTTATTATCCCTGCCGTGTACACCTACCTTACTTCTAAAAAAGGAGTTTTAGCAAAAACCGCATGAAAAAAGGAACACTTTTGCTTCTAGTCATTCTGTGCATGACTGGGGTTTGGGCTCAAGCTCAGGAAACACTTGACCTAGAAAAAGCACTTCAGTTGGGCTTAGAGAATAACCTACAGGTCAAAATTGGGGTCGAAAATCGAAATCTGCGGGAGCTGGATAAAAAAGTAGCAGCAGGCAACTTATTTATGCCTACCCTGAATGCCAACTACTTGCGCTCCTTTTCTACAGAGGATGTAACACAGACTTTTGTCAGTGATCCCAATAATCCTCGCCAGATTGATGCCGCCAAATCAAAGAACAAAGCGTATAGTTTCGTTGGAATTTATGGATTCCGACCTGAATCTCTACTGACGATGCGCCGTCTTGGAATGTTGGAAGAAATCAGTGATTTGGATGCGAAGGTCATTGTAGAGAATACGGTAGCCGGGATTTCAACGGCTTATTACCGCTTGATTCTGGAATTGCAACGGTACAAGGTACTTCAACAAACTTTGCAATTAAGTAAAGCACGATTGGAGATTGCAGAGGCCCAATACGATTTGGGAGGTGCGGGAAAAAGAGACTTTCTTGCAGCTCAAGTGGATTACAATGGAGATTCAAGCCTATTGATGACACAGATTCAAGTGATTCAAAATGCCAGAGTTAATCTGAATGAATTGCTTGCTGCCGATCCAGAAACGGACTATTTGATCCAAGATAGTACCATTACTATAGGAGATCGTTTATCGCTAGAAACGCTTTATGAAAGTGCATTTCTTGAAAATAAGCTCCTGTTGGTCAATCAACGAAGAAATAACGAGGCTTTCCTTCGAATTAAAGAACTTCAGGCATCTCGACTGCCAGGGATCAATTTGAATTCAAGTTATACCAATTCGGTATTCAATTCAGATGCAGGGTTTTTAATTCAAAATGAGCGGCAAGGTCTCAATTATGGAGGAACCATCACCTTTAATCTGTTTAGCGGGCTTTCTCTTAATCGACGCATCCAAAGCGCTAAGGTGAATCAACGCATACAGGATTACTCTTTGGAGCAGTATGAAATCCAGTTGAAGTCAGATATTCAGCGTGCTTACAATACCTACGATACCAACTTGGGTTTACTTTCCATTGAAGAGAAAAATTACCAAGTAGCCAAAGAGAATTCAGAAATAGCCCTAGAGCGTTTCCGATTGGGGATTGCCTCCTATCTTGAATTTAGAGATGCTCAGGTCAACCTGCTTTCAGCAGAAAACAGACTCATTACCTCCATTTTTCAGATCAAACAACAGGAGATTGAACTCCTCCGCCTGTCTGGAAAGATATTCTTTACCAATAGCATGGAGGACTTCGAAGGTCCGCAAAATTAAAAAGTAAGGAGGTCTAGGCCTCCTTTTTTTTGCTTAAACCAAACTAACAGAATTTAATTTGGCATAGGCTTTGCCAATAGTACCCAAACTAAGCAGTGTTACTGTCCACAAGAATGGGAAAAAAGAAAGGGGTACTACTTGCTGTAGGGGTGATTTTTTTAATTATAGGGGCCGTAGGTTACCTAAACACTTTCTTGAGCAAGTCTTCAGAATCAGAATTTATACTTGATAAAGAAGGAATCCAAGCTCGTGGAACACTCCGTGTAGCCGTAGACAATAATTCGAGCAGTTACTACATCTACAGAGGGAGAAGAATGGGCTACGAATACGAATTGCTCCTTAATCTTGGAAAAGAGCTAGGTGTACAAATCGAATTTGTAGTGGTTGCAGCTATAGATGAGGCATTTTCCCAGTTGGAAGAGGGTAAGGTAGACTTGATTGCCATGAACCTCTCGGAAAATCCGGATAAAAAAAATAAAGTCTCCTACACTCATCCAATCGGGTCCATGAGTACCGTGCTAGTTGGAAGGGAAAAACTACATTCTTGGGATAGTTTGGGAAAAGATACGGTAATGGTCCGTAAAGGGGCCGTGTATGCCCGCCAGCTTCAGCGAGTAAAGGATTCATTAGATCTCGATTTCAGTATCCTGGAGGTTTTGGATCACGAAGAAACGCTGCTTGATCGGATAGTGGAAAAAGAAGTAAGCTGGACCGTTGCTGAAAAGACGGTAGCACAAACCAATGCGACCTATTACGATGAGCTTCGATTGGGGGTGGACGTGTCGAAAGAAGGACCAGTCACTTGGGCTTTGCGGAGTTCATCGACCCATTTACTTCAAACGGTTAATTCCTGGTTAGCAGAAAATAAAGAAGGCTTTATATCTCGAACCTATGATAAGTATTTTTTGAATTCTAAAAACCAGCAGGTAAGATCAACGAGTACCTATTCTTCGCTTGGAGGAAACCAGATCTCTGTCTTCGATGAATTGATTCAAGAAAATGCAAAATCCTTGGGCTGGGATTGGCGTCTTTTAGCCGCTTTAGTTTACAAAGAATCCAGATTTGATACGACAGCCATCTCCTACGCTGGAGCACAAGGTTTGTTGCAGTTGATGCCCGTTACCTTGGCACGATTTGGGGTAACCAACCCAAACGATCCAGCTGAATCCCTTCGTGGAGGCGTTAAATACCTGCAATACTTGGATAAGTTTTGGATGGAACGAGTTCCTGAAACCAACGAGCGGATCAAATTTATTTTAGCTTCCTACAATATCGGTCAAGGCCATGTGGAAGATGCCTGGAGGTTGACCTTGAAGTATCGAAAAAACACCCAAAGTTGGAAGGATGTCTCCTACTTTTTAAACCTTAAAAGTGACCCAAAGTACTACCGTGATCCTGTGGTGAAAAGTGGCTATGCCAAAGGCCATACTGCGGTAACCTATGTGCGTGATGTACTGGCCTTATTTCAATCCTACAAGGCTTTAGTAGACCCCTAATATTCAATGCAGTTCAAACATCCCCTCAATTTCTACGGGGATATTGTCAGGTAGTGATCCCATGCCTACTGCGGACCGCACTCCTATGCCCATTTCTTGCCCCCACACCGCGGCAAAAAGTTCACTGCAACCATTCATGACATAAGGGTGTCGCTCAAAGGAGGAGACGCAATTGACCATTCCAAGAACTTTGATTACCCGCTTTACTCGATCCAAGGACCCTAAAGAGGATTTGATGGTCGCAAGCATAGCGAGGCCAACCTGACGAGAGGCTAGTTTTCCTTGTTCGATGTCCAGGTCTTCTCCAATTCTCCCAACGATGAGACTCCCGTCACTTTTTACAGTTCCATGCCCTGATAAATACAGAAAATTCCCCACCACTAGGCTTGGCGTATACACGCCCAAAGGCTTGGGTGCTGGTGGTAGGATCAAACCAAGTTTTTCAAAATTCTCTTCAGGACTTTGCATAGGATCTGTGAAGTGTGGTTGAAAGAATGGAAATCTTTCCCGCGATTAGAGGGAACTTAAATGTAGTATTTTTCTCTGGCTTGGAATAGTGGAAGTTCGATTAGAGCACATGGAGGACTAAGTCCAAGAGTAAGACTCCTCCCAAACCCGCAACTGCCACAATCGTCTCCATTAATGTCCAAGATCGAAGTGTATCCTTGATACTCAAGTTGAAGTACTCCTTATACATCCAAAAGCCGCCATCGTTGAAGTGGGAAAACACCAAGCTGCCAGCTCCTATGGAGAGTACCAATAAATTGGGATCTACGTCAAGTGTGGGGACCAAGGGGGCGAGGATACCCGCTGTGGTCAATCCCGCCACCGTAGCCGAGCCTACCGCAATACGAATTACTGCCGTAATCAACCAGGCTAAAATCAGGGGATGCATGTCCCAAGATTGTATCCCTTCTGCGAGCGCCAAGCTTACCCCCGAGTCTGTAAACACCTGCTTTAGTGCCCCTGCGCCTGCCACAATCAATAGAATCATGGAAATGTCTTTGGTTGCTCCCGTGTAAATTTCCATTAATTCTCCCATGGTCTGTTTTCTTCGAAGACCTAAGGAATACGTAGCATAGGCTACAGATACCAACATGACGACACTTGGGGTGGCTAGAAAGTTGAGTAATGGAAGCTGTGGATCATTTGGAGAAACGGACAAGGATAAAATTGTAGTTCCGATCAGAAGCAATACGGGAAGTAAGGCGGTCAATAGGCTGTTTCCAATGCTTGGAAGTTCGGATTCGGGCTTGGGCTCTGCCTGAAAAGTTTTTAGGGGCTGAGATGAAATCCCTTTGAGCAAAGGAGCGAGTAAAGGCCCTGCTAGGATGATCGTAGGAATGGCAACAATTCCTCCATAGAGTAGCGTGAGGCCCATGTTCGCTCCAAATTGACCCACCAAAGCTGCAGGGGAGGGATGCGGAGGGAGAAACCCGTGTGTCACAGATAAGGCTGCTAACAAGGGCATTCCCACATACACCGCTGGCAACCGATATTGATAAGAAAGGGTGAAGGCAAGTGGGACGAGTAAGACAAAACCCACATTGTAAAATAAGGGAATGCCGACTACCAAGCCGGTCAATGCCATTGCCCAGGTGATGTATTTTTCCCCAAATACCCCCATCAAGAATTCAGCAATTCGCTGGGCGGCACCACTTTCTGCCACCAATTTTCCCAACATGGCCCCAGTGACAATCACGATGACCAAATCCCCTAAAAGTGCACCCATCCCCTTTTGAATGGAGATGGCTACCTGGTCTGTGGGAAGTCCAAATAAAAAGCCTGCTGCAATTGCAGAAATAAGAAAAGACAAAAAAGGATTAAGCTTAGCCCATACGATGAGTATGACCAATAAGGCAATGGTAAGTACTACAAAGAGAAAGGTCATGGGCCTATTTGGGTTGCTCGTTGTTGAAAGTTAGGAAAATCTTCGAAAAACCGATGCCTTTTCAAAACCTTGCCCACCTTTCAATTTTTTCTAGAAAGCGGGAGTACACTCGCTTCCCGGTAGCTGCCGACCGTAAACTCAGCGTCAACGAGTTCAGACCACTTCAGTTTCCTTTTGGCCCAAGGGTATCCGGCTAGTACTCCAGGAATTGGAAGGCCTGGGGCAGCTTTCCCTCTGCTTACCACGCGTAAGTCCCCCACTTGGTCTAGCAAGAGACTATCTGCTGAGATTCGAAGTTCTAATTCCTCTTGGCTTATTTTCGGATTTGCTGATACCTTAAAATGACTGTAAAGTTGATACATGATTTCAGTCCCATCCACATCCTGAAAATAGGAATCGTGGTTGGCCCCTGGCTGCTCCATAAATTTGAGGGTTAGGTTTCCTCCTCCTGGGATAGGTCCTAGGAGCTGCAGACCCCGAAATCCCCCGTTGACAAGATCTTCAAATGGGAAGGTGCCTGAACTTGTCGTCAAAAGACCAGGAAGTCCAAAGTAGGTCAGCTGCCTCAAATTACGCCAGCTTCCTCCCTGGTAGTTGAATTCACCTAAGCTAGAGGTGTTGAGCGCAAGGTCATGTCCTTGAAAGTCTAAAGTTCCTTCCAGCATAGACAAGCTTCGGTAGAGACTGAGGTCGCAGGCTAGGGTCACCTTTCCTGAAGGTTTATCTAGGATCAGTGAGCCCAGGAGCAAGGTACGGGTCTGTAGCGATTGGTCCTCGCCTCCACTAAGGGTGAGTTGGGTAGGTGCGAGCTGGAAGCCACCCCGCCCTACTTGAATAAAATTTCCCTGAAGTACGAGGCTAGCGGGGAGTAGAAGATCTGCCTCCCCATCTACGACGAGATGCCGAACCTGGATGGGCTTGGCGGATGCTGAAAAGCTACTTGAAAGGAAGTTTACGGGGTCTCCAATACCTCTAAAAATCAAGGTTCCATCCAAAAGAAAGTTAGCCGCCTCGATTAGTGGGGCTTGCCCTTCTAGGAGAAGGGTAGCCTCTCGTTGCAGATCAAACCGTAAAGCTGGACTTGACCCAGTTCGCTGGAGGATTTGGGCGCTGCATGCTGAACGAAAGGTCGCTCCTCGCTCCACTGTAAACGTGCCGAATGGACCAGATCCGTAAATTGAGTTTTCTGTATTGAAGGATAGGGTATGGCAGGGGGAGGAACTGCTGGAATCCTCATTTTTTTGGTAAAGTGTACCTGATCGGACCCGAAAGGAAAGTGCCTTGAAGGGAGCTTCAAGAGTCAACTCCTGTCCTGGATTGGGATCAAAAATCACCCCAAATCGGCTCTGGGTGCTTAGGGCACTCCAACTGGTTTTTTCCACAATCACGCGACTCTGCCCTTTGAAGGTCAGGGTACTGTTTGGAGAATTTCCTATCCAGTTTTGACTATTCCAGGCGCCTCGAGGCTGTCCCGGAGCTGTCCCTGAAAAGGCAGCCAAAACGCCATACACATCCAAATTGAAACTATTTAGATTAAGTTTTTGTCCTGCCCCTGCTCCTGCATGCAGGTAGAGGCTTTTCACGGATTCGGGCCCTAGAAGCCTTAGGGTATGTCCTCGGTCGACGTAGATGTCGGTTGTACTTCCTGGTTTTTGGGTTGCATTTACCCAAGTGCTGCCGTTCCACACTTCCCAAGTGGTAGGCTGGTTAAAGTCTCCTGAAACTCGGGTTTTGTAAGCGCCGATTTCTTGTCCCAAGCTAGGAATTAGGGAGGACAACAGGGATACAACTGCGAGGAATATCCTGTATATTGTACGCTGAAAATGGCACCAGGGCTGAGTAGGATGAGGCAGAAAAATATCCATGGTCAAGTAGTTTAAAAAGTAGATCAAGTTAAAAAATGATGGCTAAATACAAACTAGGATTCCTCCTAATTCTTTTGACTTTCGTAGGCTTCAGTCCTGCCAAAGCCCAATTTTGGGAAGTAAGCTTGCTCACTGCAGATCCTGGAACAGAGCTTTATTCTTCCTTTGGACATAGTGCGATCCGTCTTCGTGAGATCGGTTCAGATGGCAAGGACTTGGTTTTTAACTTTGGCACTTTTGATTTTGATACGCCTAATTTCTACGGGAAGTTTGCCACAGGCAAGCTCAACTACATGTTGAGCATGACCACCTACGATCGCTTTATCATTGAATACGATTACTACAAACGGGGGCTTCGCGAACAGGTACTTGACCTGAATCAGGAGCAAAAAGACTTCCTGCTTCAACACATGGATGCCCAATACGCTCCCGAAAGACGGTTTTATAAATACGATTTTTTCTACAACAACTGCGCCACCAAGATTCGAGATGCCTTTGAAATCTCCATGGGGGATCAGTTGGTTTGGAATGACTCCA
>CAYNIK010000022.1:0-11432 GCA_964397145.1 uncultured Limnohabitans sp. | reverse complement strand
TAAAATAACGTGCTCCCCAGCCTTTCCACTTGGGCCGAAGCCATTCAAGTCCGTCTACATTGATGGCTGTAGGCTTGCCAAAAATGCGGGCGAGCCAGCCGAAAGGACCATTACCCGAATTGACTACCAAAATCACATCCACGTCCGAAAAGCAAGCGTGCAACATGGAAAAAAAAGTATGGCTCAGTTGGGTTAGGCTCTTGCTTTCTATGGCAGGTGTGTAGATGCATTCGATTCCATTGACAAATCGGGGGCGTTTGGAAAACAAGGATCGGTGGTTGTAGACCCGCACGGAGACGCCTTTTTCTACCAGACGCTCACCTAATTCTTTCACTAGGGTATCGTATCCTCCATACACATAGGGATAACCTTTGGCACCCATGATGGCCACTTTTAGTTTCTTTTCAACTGCCGCCATAGGTGTGTGGTTAGTTTTTGTTGAAAAGCGCTGAGGCTAAACTCCTCCTGTACGCGTCTCTGTCCTGCTTGACCCATTTCTTGTCGAAGGGAGGAATTGGACAGCAATTTTTCCAATGCAGCCACACCAGCGGCAACATCTCCAATAGGAATGACAAATCCAGTCCTGCCTTCTGCAATCATTTCAGTGGCCCCTCCAGAATCCGTGGCTACCACAGGTTTCCCTGCAGCCATGGCTTCCAAAATTACGGTCGGAAAGGAGTCTGGCAAGTTTGAAGGCAAGACGAATAGGTCTAAGGATGCCATCAGCTCGGGGATATCATTTCGGAAACCTAGGTAATGTACTCGATTGGAGAGTCCCTTTTGTACAATGGCTTGTTTTAAGTCTTCCAAAAGCCCTTCGTAACCTGAAAAAGGATCTCCCGCAAGTACAAAGTGTGCTTCTGGATAGTTGGAAGCCAATTTTTCGGCCAATTCTAAAAAGAAAAATTGTCCCTTCCCAGGATTGATTCTTCCCACCATGCCTACAAGAAGCGTGCTTTCGGAAAGGCCCAACTCCTTTTTGAGGGTAGGTATGGCCAATTCAAACGCGGTATAGGGAAGGCCGTTGTGGATAACTTGGACTTTTGCCTTTTTTAAGTGGGGCTGCCAGTGGCTGGCGACTGCCTGGGAAACGGCAATGGGAAATGGAGTGGAGCGGTCGAGTAAACTAGCCAATCCACGGACTAAGGGCGCGGGTCCTTTGACGATTTCATGCACATGCCAACTGTGAGGGAGCGCTTTTTGCATCGCCCACACCGCGCCTACCACCACTGCGAGCGTATTCGAATAGACGAGCTCAAAGGAATGGGTTTGGTGGAGCCTTGAAAGAAATGCATAGGCGCGCCAGGATTTGACTAGTCGATTCAGTAAGCCAAAAGGGCTCAGGTATTTTCTCCGCAAGATTCCCAAATTCTGAATGGAATAGGGTATTTGTAAGTCCCGAAGCGCCTCTTCCATAGGTCCAGAATTGGTCAACACCACATAAGGCGAAAAGCCCTGCTGCTGATACAAGGCGAGCACCTGAAGCATAATTTTGGCAGAGCCATAGCCTTCGGAGGAACTTTGTAGGAAAAGTATGTTTCGTGACTTAGCCATGCTTCTGGTAATATATTCCACAAATCCCTGATTTTCCGCTCCAGGAAGAGAGGACTTCTAAGACCCAAGCCAGGGGTAGAAATGCGGCTAATAACCCAATTAGTCCCAGACTTTTCTTTCTTTTTAGGCGTAGCACTAGGTTTTCTCGATAGCCCACCCGACTGAGCAGCGCTTGAAGCATGCCCAAGACCCCGAGATGGAGGGAAAAATTCCGTTCCGCGACTTTGGATAGACCCAATGCCTCCAGTTGTGTCGTCAATACGGGTTCAGTCCAGTGGCTAAGGTGCTTGGGAATGTCCCAATGCATCCAGGCATCTCCTGCGAGTTGGGCTTGCCAAGAATCCGCTCGAGGTACTTCTATGTAGAGCAAGCCCCCCTTCTGTAAATTAGAATCAAGAAGCTCCCGGAGCAAGGATATGGGTTCCGGCAAGTGTTCCAAGACGTGATTTAAACTGATGAGGTCAACTGGGGATTTCCCCACAAGGCCGTTTTGGTAGTAGGCGATTTGTACGTCTACCCCATATTTTTCTCGGGCAAATTCCCCACGCGCAGCCTCGGTTTCTATTCCCAGTCCTTGCCAGCCTAGGGTTTTCGCTACGGCCAAAAACTGTCCTTTTCCGGACCCAAAGTCTAGCAAGAGGCGAGCCGAGGGCAGTAACTTTTTAGCTTGCTTTAGGATCGCGCGCGATTCGGAAAAAATGATTTTTTCAAATATGGAGTTTCGGTTATCCACCACGGCATAGACCTCATCTCGGTACAAGGCGGCGGCATCGATGGCCTCGGGGAGGTAGGTCCAGGAGACATTGCAGGAATTGCAGGGAATCCTACTTCCTGAATTGGAAGAAAAAGTTGGGGGAGTATGACAAACCGGACAGAGGAGTTGCCGCATGGCCTCGGGTTAAGCGCTTAAGATTAATCGATGGAAGGCATCTATAAATTTTTCAGCCGTAAACTCCTTCACACGCTCTTTTCCTTGGAGGATTAAGTTCGATCTGAGAGTTGCATCTTCCTCCAAAAGTATCATTTTTTCGGTCAAATCGGACATCACGTTGGTTTGAAAGGCGAGCCCTGCTCCACCAGCAACCTCCGCTAAAGCAGCTTGATCGGAATGAATGACCGGCAAGCCAAAGGTCATGGCTTCCAGAATGGGAATGCCAAATCCCTCATTGGTGGAGGGGAAGAGGTAGGCAAATGCCCCTTCGTATAGGGATTTTATTTCCGCGTCTGTCAAGTAGCCTGGAAGTAAGACGTCTTGCTCCAGTCCCAAACTGGCGATTAATTGGGTTACTTCTGGAAGGTCATTGAGTTGTTTGCTTTGTCCAGCACCACCTGCGAGTACTAATTTTTTTGGGGTCTTGCTTATTTTCAAATACTCTGCGTAGGCCTTCACCAGCAAGGGGAGGTTTTTTCGTCGGTCAAAGGTGCCGATATGTAAAAAATAGCCCTGTTTGGGAAGGTGGTTTTTTTGTAAAAAATGAACGTCTGCCGCTCCCGTCATCGCTTTTGAGGTTTGGTAGATGACCGAAATGGGGCACGAATCTCCCAAGTACTGCTGTAGGCAATGTTTGGAATAGTCTGTCGTCGTGATGAGCTGCGTGTTTTCTTGAATTCCCTTACGGATGAGGTTGAGGAAATAGTTTCGCCACCATTTCGGATAGTTTTCGGGCATTTGCCAGAAGAAGGCATCGTGAATTACGGTCAGCCGCTTGCAGGGTAGGGACGCTGCTGGAGATACAAAATCCAAACAAACCAACACGTCTGGCTTGTATTTTTTCACCAAATCAGGAAGTTGAAATTGCTTCCAGCGGAAGTAATCCAAATGATAATTCAGCTTTTGAAGCTTGCTTTGAGGCCCAACATCCTTTTTGATGGAGGCTTGTACTTCAGGGTCATGGGTAAAAATCCATTCGATTTCTGGATGTGGGTATTTACGTGCAGCCTTGGCCAATTCCAGCATGTAGGTCTTGATCCCGGTGGTGGCCACATTTAAATACTGAAGATCGAGTAGAACTTTCAAGGCTGTGAAAAATGAATGTTACCCGTTTTGAGGGGCAATGGAAAACAATTGAAATCCTAAGATACAGATTTTTGAAACGTTAGCGACTCAGTGGCACTACTTGAGAGGTCTTCCATGCGCTGTATTCACGAACAGAATAGCCGATCATCCACCAAGAGATCCAGGTTACGTAGGTGTACATTTCCGCATTGGCGGTAAAAAGGGGTAAAAACAAGCCCACTTTCGTAACAGCACCTACAAAGGCTAGTCGGGCGGTGTAGACATTTGACGTACTGTAAAATACCCGTAGGCTCAGAATGATTCCGGATGCCAAGGCCATCACGTAGAGGAACATGCCGATCCAACCCAGCTGGACTCCATAGATGAGGAATTGATTTTCTCCCCCTACGCGTACCGCATCGCTTACGCTGCCTGCATTTCCGCTCATGGCCAAGCCAATGCCAAACGGGTTGGCAACCATGGATTCCAGAGCCACTAGCCATTCCAACACGTGACCCACACTGGATGAGTTTTCAAAAGTAAGTGTGTCCACGACAAAGAAGTAAAAGTCGTCCGATGCAAACCAGACCACATACCCCGCAAAGACCAAGAGTCCGAGCACTCCGAGTCCTATCAATTTGTACAGCCTAAAGACGAGCGCAACGAAAAAGAGTAAGATGAAAAAGGCCCCGAAAGCCGCTCGGGAAGCAGAGAAAAACAAACTACCCAAGGAGCAAGCCATGACCACCAAGTACACCCACTGTTCTTCTTTTTTGCTTGTCAAATACCAGATTAGACCTGCCGCAAATCCCATCAATACCGAACTGGCCATCTCCAAAGGATCGGAGAAGAAGCTGGCCAAACGCTTGGTGACTGCCTGGGTTTCGAAGGTCCAGGTCAACCCAAAATTTCCGCTTGGGTCAATGTCGTTGATCACCTGATTGTAGAGCGAATAGCCCGTGTACTGCTGTAGGTGTGCTTGGAGTACAAATTGCTCAATCAAATTGACTAGAAAGGCAAGCACAGCCACCCCAAATAGCATGGAAAAAAGGCGGTAGATTTCTCCGTCCTCAAACCGCGTGTTTCTTCCTAAAAAGTATGTCAACCCGGGTAAAAGCACTCCTTTGAAGTAAAAGGCTTTGGTCAGAAAAGGTACCTCTCCTATCGGCAATACCAAGTAGCCGAATCCTAAAATCAAAAATGCCCCCATCCACCAATCGGTACCTTGAGGCCGAAAGGGATAGTCTGCAGGATTTTTTTGAAAAAGCAGGGCGACTACCAAAGCAATGCCCACCACCCCTTCTTTAGTTGCTTGAAATAAAGTCACCAACTCTTCGGATCGTGTGGTCAGGTAGGTCAAACTCAAAAATGTAATGTAGATCGGTAAGTAACCTGCCAAGAAAAAGATGAAATAGCCCCATTTTCCTCTCCCAATCATCTCTTGCAAGGTCCAACCAAAACCCAAGACCAAGCCTAAGGTCAATAACAAAAACGCGATTACAGCCATTTCTTATCCGGGTTAAGTGGGACAAGAAGGCCATCCCGTAGGCCTTGGACTACGGCGGAAAGTTTTTGGAAGCGACCGCGAATCAGGAAATACACTACCCAAAGCTTAAATCGAACTAAGTGGTAGGCAAATCCCAAAACTACCCGTTGCTGGCGTAGTAGAAATAGCTGGTTGCGGACGTGGAAATAAAACACCTTTGGGCTGAGTGTCCCTTCTGCATGTTGTTTTTTAGATGCCGCGCCTGCCTCATGGTAGATTTTGGAATTTTCCACCAACCCGATCTTAAAGCCTGCTTTCCGAATTCGAAGGCTCCATTCCACATCTTCAAAATAAGCAAAATAGGGTTCAGGAAGCAGTCCCACCTGGAGCAATACCTCCCTAGAAACGAGCATGCAGCAGCCCGTAGCCCAATCGAGTTCCGTGTTTTTGGGAAGGTAGGTGGATAAGGGCACGTGGTCTCCCAAGGTGATCGCTCTTCCAAGTAAGGAATTCCATTTGCCTCCTGCGCTCCAAATCGTTGTTGGATCCTGTGCAAAGCAAATTAGGGGTTGGGCCACACCATAACCAGGCTTTTGTAGACAAGTCTGGAGGGGGGTCAAAAAATCAGGATCTACAAGCGTATCGTTGTTGAGCAAAAGTACTTGATCAAATCCTTGCGTCAACGCGTAGCGGAGGCCCACATTATTTCCCCCTGTAAAACCTAAGTTTTCAGAATTGGTAATTAGGTGGATCTGAGGAAAAAGTGCTTTGAGCCGCTCTCCCTCCGGCTCTTTGGAAGCATTGTCTACCAAGACTACTTGGAATGCCGAAGTGGTCACCTTTTCTAAGGACTCCAAACAGGCCTTGGTGTAGGTAAAGCCATTCCAATTGACCAGGATAATCGCTACCGAGCACTCAGGAGTAGAAGCCATACAAGAGGTCTTTTTTGTGGCGATACAAAAGGAATAAGCTAATGAAAAAGACCATGAGCTCCGTACTCAAAATGCCGTAACAAAGTCCTACTCCGCCATAGAAATGCGTGAGCACAGTAGAAGCACAGATCATGTAGGCACAAAACATCCAGCTGGCACGGAAAAGCAAATCCCGTAGGTTGGTCACCAGGAGAATGGTTACGTTGCCCACATTGAGGGAAGCCAAAAAAGGAATGACCGCGAGTAAGCGAAGATAGCCTACGGAATCGCCTAATTGTCCTCGGGAAAGTACCTGAATGATCCAGGGTGCTGCCAGATAGGTGGCGACGCTAATCAATGCGGCAATGCCTAGAGTGCCGAAATACACTTTTTTGAGAAAGGAAAAAAAGGAAGCTTGGTCTGCTTGGTAAAGCTTGGAGGAATTGGGAAATATCGCTTGAATGATCAGGGCAGGAAATAGCCTAAGAATCATGACCACGCGCTCTGCCAAACTGTACATGCCGAGTGTGGCGGCGCTTGCAAAGAAACTCAAAATAATCAGCCCTCCATTGATGGAAACATGGCTAGCGAGGTTGCTAAAAAAGAGGAGGACATTGTCTTTTAGGTTTTTCCAAATGGAGGAAAACTGGGGATTAAAAAACCGAATGTCTAGGATAACATGGATGTAAAGCAGTAGGCAGAGATTGACTCCTAAACCAGAAATTCCGAGCAGAAAATTTACCCAATGGCTCTGTTCAGGCTTGTGGATAACCAATACAAGGCCCATTAAAAACAAGAGCTTGGAAAATATCGTGGCCACTGAGACCAGCTTCATTTTTTCCATCCCTTGAAAGAACCAGAGGGGAAAGCTCGCTTCAGAAAAAAGTAAGAAGACCGAAAGCACTAAAATGTGCCGGTACCCCTCAAACAGGTTGAATCCATACGCCCCAAGCAGAATAAGTCCTGTGGAAAAAGCGGCTAATAGAAGTTTGGCAGAGAATATATTCGAGACCAATTGGGAAAGTTCGGCTTTATTGGATTGGTTGAGAGCCACTTCCCTTGGGGCGCTCAAGTTGAACCCAAAGCCCACCAAAATATTGAATACAATGATGACGGAAAGCGATAGGTTGACCCATCCAAATTGCTCTGCCCCGATGCTTTGAATGAGCAGGGGCATGGAAATGATGGAAATCAAGACCGTTGAGGACTGAATCAGTGCCAGAAACAGAAAATTCTGCAGCGACTTGTTCCGGATAAAATTCCCAAAAGGGACCAACAGGTTGATTTTTTCAAACATGGAAGCTTGGATTTAGACTTCCTGCAAATGCTTTTGATAGAGTCTTCTCAAATAAAGCAGGCCTACAACCAATAGCCCTGCCAAAAAAGCTCCGTAAACCATTCCTTTTACCAAGCGTAGCTCGGTTCGTTTCAACGGGAATGAAGGAGAATCGATCAATTGAATCAGTGGAGAATTGATGCGGTGGTTGATTTTGGCTACTTCTAGATTTTTAACAATTTCTTGAAAAACAGCCGCGCTCGTCTGCACATCAATCTGCTTCCGTCTTCCATTGACGGTAGCGGTACTGAGTAAGGGGTTGGCATTGGGAATACGGTCTTGTTCGGCGGCCAAGTTACCGAGGCTTGCATCGAGAATTGCGCGCACCGAATCTGCCTGAAGCTGTAAAATGCGTAGGTTTTCTCCCGTCTTTTTGGTTTTAGTTTCCAAGTAAAAAGTGTTCACCTTATTGACCAGGGTTTCGTTGAAAAACTTGGCAAAAGCCTCGTCTTTGGAAGAAACACTCACCTGGATAATGCTCAACTTGCGGTCAGGCTTGACCACAACGAGTTGCTTCTCTCGGATAATCTTGGCGATTTCTTTCAGAACAGAATCTTGCTTGACCCCATGATTTTCTTTGGTTGGTGAAAAGGTAAGCGTGGAGAGATCAATGGAAGAAGCCCATTTTTCGGTTAGGTTCTCCGATTCGATAAAGCGATGGATCAACAAGTGATCTTTGTCAAAGGGACTAAGTAGCGTTTCTTCCAACATGCGGTCAGAGCGATACAGCTCCATGATGTTGTCGCCTTGAAAAAGCCCATTAGTTCCGCCTATACCGCCTAGGTTAACACCGAGCAAGTTGGCAATTCCAGACATTTGGCCTAGTCCACCCATCCCCTCTTCTTCAAGCACAAAGGAAGTTTCCGCATGAAAAACAGGGTCCTTCACTTGAGAGACTAGTGCCCCTAGTCCTGCGCCCATTCCTGCAGCGAATAGAAGGATTTTCCATTTGGAAACAAAAAACCGAACCCAGCCGATGAGGTTCTGCACAACCTCACGCAAGGTAAACTGTGGAGGAGAAAAGTGGGATGTTCCGCTCATGGATTTTACTGTTGGTTGATTTGAGAGAGTACCAAGACCAAAGTGGCCAGACCAGTGGTGACTCCCACTAGTTCACCCAAACGAATTGGGGTTTTAGGGCCTTTGCTTGGGATGATTACTTCTGCCCCTGGTTCGACCAACGGATAGCTTCGGATTCCAAAAAACCCTTTGGTTCGCTTGACTGCACCATTGGCATAGACCACGTAGGTTTGTTTACGATTGGCACGTCGGTCAAACCCTCCTGCCCCATTGATGTAATAACGAAGCCCACGGCCTTGTTCGTGCCTTAAGGTGGTCGGATAGACTACATCCCCTCGCATCCGTACGGTCTGCAAGAGCTTGGGTACATTAAGGATGTCGCCTTCCTCAAGGACCAAATCTTCTTCAGATCCTGGGTTGGCTAGGATTTTTTCTAGGTTGATGGCAACGGCTTCTGTTTCCTTAATTTTTACGGCTACACCCGGCGTTTCAGCAGCAATTTGATCCAAAGATTCTCGTTTCACATCGTTGGCTAGGGAGTCTTTTTCCTCCACTTTTTCCTTAGGCAAATCCCTGAAGAGACGTTTCAACAATTCCTCTTGTGCTTCCGCATTGTTGGGATCGTCTTTGAGTAGGACACGTAGGGCTTCCAAATTTTTCTGTCTACGTACCTGTTCCGATTCGGTGGTAAAAAACTCCGTCTTTCGAATCAAGGTAGCGCCTTTGGTGTAGGCAAATTGGTTGACGCCACCTGCTCGTTTGACGAGGTCAGAGATCCGGTCTACGCTAGTTTGAATCGCAAAAATACCTGGAGAATTCACTTGGCCTTCAACCGATACGAGTCGCTGCATGGTGAAATTGGCCCGCTTTCGCACAATTACTTGATCGAAAGGCAACAAAGCGATCGCATTGGGATTGAAGGATAAATCTTGATTTATGGAAGTGGTGATAATGTCAGAAAGTGTGCCTGAGTCTGAGTCCTCCAATCTTCGGGCGATTTCAATGTCCTTTATATTGGCAGATTCTTGAAGCCCTCCTGCAGTTAGAATCAATTCCTCAGGGGTCATACCTTCTGCGTAAGGATAGGTTCCAGGCCGCTTGACCTCTCCCAAAATCTGGATATAGCGCTCGTTTTGTACATCGTAAATGCTGGAAATTCGCACCACATCTTCTCGCTGTAGTGGCACATCTGCTTGATTACCCGCAAGAACTTCTTGTAAGTTTACCTCAAGAACCTCGGAACTTAGGTCGCCCTTGGTACGGAGAATGCTGGCTCGCTGCGTGTAGGCATCGCCTTTAAGCCCATCCGCATTTTTGATGAGTTGAGTAAGTGTTAGTCCCTCTGTTAATGCAAAAGTTCCGGGTCTAAATACTGCCCCTTTGATTTGAATTCGGTTGCTGAATCGATCCAGAATTCGTCCTACAGCCACCTCGTCCCCTCCTTTAAGGGTAAAAAGACCCAGTTGATTTTGGTAGACATCGGAGATGGACCGTTGATTTCCAGTAATGCGTGAAATGGAGATACGGTCTTTAAAAGCGAGATCAGTATACCCTCCCGCATAGCGGATGAGGTCTTCCAAGTTATCTTCAGGGGTCACTTCAAAAATCAAAGGGCGTTTTACTTCACCCACTACTTTTACACGAGCCAAGTAAGGATTTACTAGGATGACGTCTTGGTCTTGAAGTTGCACGTCCAAATTAGCCGTTCCGTTGATGAGTAGGTCATACACATCTATTTCAGCAATTTTTTTATTGTTTCGGATCAATTGAATTGCACGTAGGGTTCCGTTCTCGGAAGGTCCTCCAGCTGCATAGAGGGCATTGAAGACGGTTGAGAAGGCACTCAAGGTGAAGGTTCCCGGAAGGCGAACCTCATTCAAAATATGGACTTTGATCGTTTTTACGTTTCCAAGGGTAACTTGAAGAAAGGTTTTTGGATTAGCTCCAGAAAGGCCTGAATAGTAAGCGGCAACTCTGCTTTTGATGATGCCTTCTGCAGCTTCAATGGTTTTGCCAGAAACGGAAATCAGCCCGATGTTGTCCAATAAGATCGAGCCTTCTGGGTTGACAGTTGCCTCGTAATATTTCTCAGATTGTCCGTAGATATCCACATAGAGCAGATCTCCGGGACCAAGAATGTAATTTTTGGGAGTGGCTTGGTTCAGGCTTGGCTCAAAGCTCAGCTTGCGGTTTTTTTGGAAAAACAATTTGCTTCCAAAAAGAAGCGTGTCTGCTTCTTCTGTTTCCATCAACTCCTGGGTTTCCATTAGCCCTTGGGTGATGTCGTTTAAGTCAATTTGCTCGCGAGCAGACCGTTTGGACACGTTAGTAGACCGCGACTTGCTAGACCCAACGCTTAGTCCTTCAATTCTGCTTCGAAGTTTTTCTACTTCTCCCGAGGGCATGCCGCGCATTTGCGCCATCATCAAGAAGTCTGTGCTGCTCAGTCCGGCATCTTGCGCCCGCTTGACCAATTCTTCGATTTGATCATCACTCAGTTGATCTACTCGAATCGAAGTAATGTCTGTAGTAGACTGTGCATAAAGTGCTGTAGGAGTTATCGCCCAAAGGCAAAGGAAAGCGAAAAAGTAGGTAATTTTAGAAATAGAGTTCATCGTGAAAAGGAAATTCCGTAGGGTGTAGAAGAATCTAAGGATAAAAATCCGTTTAATTCTTAATTATACCAAATGTATTGACAGATTTGACGGAAAGAGACTCTGTTTTGTGGCCTCATTTCAAACCAATTACGTCTGGTTTTGGTCTTAAACCAGGGCCTGATCCAGAGGGTCTCAGTCCATACAGGTTTATCTTGCTTTCGTTAACTTGCCAAAAATTTCATTCATGTATAGGCCACTTCTCTTTCTTGCAGTATTCTTCGGTCTTTGGTCCTGTCAATCTTCAGACACCACCTGCAACCTAGACGAGGATCGCCTGGAGGGGCGGGAAAATCTGGAAATTCATCGCCTGGAACAAGAGTTTTTCGCTGCAAAAAGTACCGAAGAGCTTCGATTCCTATTGGATAAATATCCGGAAATTGCAGATCGGGTGATGGAGCTAGAGACCTATCCCCAGGTAGATTCCTTAGCTCAGGATTTGCTGCGAGTCAATCAGGACTCTGCTTTTCAAGCC
>CAYNIK010000021.1:0-11640 GCA_964397145.1 uncultured Limnohabitans sp. | reverse complement strand
CCTTTCCAAAAATGGGGGTCACCAGAAGTATTCCCAGAAAAATGAGGTAGATGACCAGCGATAAATTCTCAAAAAAGCGGTAATCAGCCACCATGATCAGGGTAATCAGGCCGATGGCAGTGCCTATCCACATCAATTGCTTTCCTGAACTAATGGATAAATCAAAAATGCTTTTTTCTACTTGGCTATCGTAGACAACGGCATAGATATTAAACCAGCCAATCATCACCAAAGCAAAATAGATGGATACTGCTATCCAGTCGACTCGATTGATCTGAACTTCTGATTCCTTCATTTAATTCATAAAATTACCTGCAATCACGTACTCTTGGAGTTCAGGTCGTGAAATAGTTCGTCTGATATATTTCTCAATCATCAAGGAGGCCGTACTGGCGGCTGCTCTACCTCCCCAACCTGCATTTTCTACGTAGACTGCGATGGCTATTTTTGGATTCTCTTTAGGTGCAAATGCAATAAACACCGAGTGGTCTTCCCCATGGGGATTTTGTGCCGTACCTGTTTTTCCAGCAATCACCAAGTCCTTCATTACGGCTCGATTGGCAGTTCCATAAAGTGCTTCCACCATCGCGTCTTGGATCAAGTCAAAATGGCGCGCATCCACGCCTACGGAATGCTTTTCTTGGAATTTAGCAGGGATTTTTTTTGGATTTCCATTAATGGCCTTTACCAAATGAGGCGTGTAATAGTAGCCTTTATTTGCAAAAATTGCCGCTAGGTTAGCCATCTGAAGTGGAGTTACTTGCATTTCTCCTTGACCAATTGATAGCGAATAGATCGTTGAGTATTTCCAATGTCCTGCACCATAAATCCGATCATAGAGTTTGCTGGATGGGATGTCCCCGCCTTTTTCGCCGCTCATGTCCATGCCAAGTGGACTACCCAGTCCAAATTTTAATACCTTTTCTCTCCAGGCATTTAACCCAATTTCAGTGTCCTTAAAGGTGTTGGAAGAAACCTCCCGATTGATAATTTGACGAAAAGCCTGGTGGTAGTAAGGGTTGCATGAATTTCGGATGGCACCAAACAAGTTGACTGGATTGGGGTGGTTGTGACAAGCCACCAAAGATCGATTACAAGCAAAGGTGGAATTTGGAGTAAGTACTCCTTCTTGGAGTCCAATTAAGCTTTGTACAATCTTAAAAATGGAACCAGGAGGATAGGTAGCCATGATAGGCCTATTAAATAGGGGTTTTGCATTATCCCGATTCAATTTTTTATAGGTTTTGCCGAACTCAGCTCCTGTCAATTGGTTTGGGTCATAAAAAGGAGCGGAAATCATGGCTAGAATCTCTCCGGTTTTTGGTTCAATAGCCACCACCGAACCAGTCTTTCCATTCATGAGGAGCTCACCATAGCGCTGAAGGTCTAGGTCAATGGTGGAGGTAAGGTTTTGGCCAGCTACAGAAATGGTGTCGTATTCCCCTTCCTTGAAGGGACCCTTGTCCACCCCTCGCACATTCACCATTTTGTACTTTACCCCCTTTTTTCCACGCAACTCATTTTCATAGTATTTCTCTAAGCCGCTTAGTCCAATGTAATCCCCCTGGGAGTAGTAGCCTACTGTATCTTTTTCCAATTGCGAGGAGCTAATTTCTCCAATATACCCAAGTGCATGGGCTGCCGTAGGAGTCGGGTAGGATCTTACGCTACGAGTCAAAATAAACAATCCAGGGTAGTCCACTAAAAAATCTTGAATACGGGCAAAATCGGTGGTGGACAGTTGTTTGATTAATGGAGAGGGCTTGACCTTGGAATAGGATTTTGCGGCATTGTATCCTTCAATCAACTCTTCCTTACTGATACGAAAGAGTTCGCAAAATCGAGCGGTATCTCCCACTTGAAATTCTCGAGGGACGACCATCAAATCAAAGATCGGATTATTGAAAACCATCAATTTCCCGGTTCGGTCATACACCAAGCCTCTGTAGGGATGATCAACGATACGTTGGATGGCATTACTCTCTGCTCGTTTCAAGAAGCTATCATCCAACACTTGGATTGCAAAAAGTTTGACAAGTAAGATCCCGCTTACCAAGAAAATAAACAGTAGAATAACAGCAGGACGTTGGTCTCTCATGAAATTCCTCGTTTACGTCTGAAAAATAATACTTGCACTAAAATGGTCAAGAGGAGGGTGAAAAGCGCAGAAAAAAAGCTTCTACTCATTACTCCGAAAAATCCTCCAGTTCCCCATTGGTCGGCGATAAAGAAAGCAAGCGCGTAAATAAAAAGGAGCGGAAATGCATAGCTCACGTAACGACCCAAGCCAATTTGACTCAAGCTGGGTTCTTCTGTCTCATCAAAGCCTCCGGTAGGACTAGCTGTTTTCAGCCAAATAGGTTTCAAAAAAGCAAAAAGGGTTGCTGCAGCGGCATGCATGCCGATCGTTTCAAAGAAAACATCTAAGATAAATCCCAGGGAAAAAGCGACCAACATCAAAGGAATTGTTCGGATGGTATTGGGTAGAATTAACAAGCCAAGCAGATACAAAAACCCAAAAGCATGACCAAAAAGAGCCAGATTTTTTAGAAAAAGAATCTGTACCAAGCTTAAAACCAGGATTACAAGGGAATAGGAGATTAGGTTTCTAATATTCATTGGGTAATTCGGATTGGCGATACAGCGAATCTATTTCTTGGAATTGGGTGTTCTCCACCAAATACACGTAGTTCAATTTACTAAAATCAGTGCTCAGTTTTACCGTAATGGCCAGGTAATTGGGATCTTTTTTATTCACCTCTACCTTTGAAATTTGTCCAATGAGAAGACCTTCAGGGAATACTGCATTGAATCCAGAAGTAATTACTGTATCTCCTTTGGTTGCTTTTACATGGCGTGGAACATAGAGCAGCTGCACTTCGGAAGCATTTACTCCGTCCCATTGGACTGATCCAAAAACTTCGGAGGATTTGATTTTGGCTGAAATGAGTAAGCTCGTATTCAACACAGAAAAGGCAACAGCATAATTATCCGATACAGACTTCACTCTGCCAACGATGCCTTGGGTATTAAAGACGCCCATACCTGGCTTAATTCCATCTTTGGCGCCTTTATGAAGGGTCAGGTAATTTTGTGAAAACCGTAACGAGTTCGCGACCACACGGGCACCTTTGAGCTCAAAGCTTGCCTTCAGGGCAGAATCAATAGCAAGGGGCATGCTATCAGGTTTTACTTGTAATCTGAGAAGCTCCTGCTTCAATCGTGCATTTTCTTCAACTAGCGCAGTATTTGCATCTGCCAGTGAGAAAAATTGAACGACATCCGCCTGTTTTTTGAGGGCATTGCCCACCAATTCATTCGAACTATTAAAGAATGCTGCCCCTTGAGGGGAATTGTTAGCGACGATCATCCAGATCGCCAAAAACTCGAGAAATGCGAATAGTAAAAATGCCCTTACACGATAAAGGAACTCAAGGATGCGTAGCATTCAGAAATTAGGTCATCAGAACGGTTCGGAAGTTTTGAATATTTTTAAGTGCAGTGCCAGTACCGCGAACTACTGCTCTTAAAGGGTCTTCCGCAATGTGAATGGGAAGTTTGGTTTTTTGGTGCAGACGCTTGTCTAACCCTTTCAATAAAGCTCCGCCTCCAGTGAGGTGAATGCCATTATCGTAGATGTCAGCGGACAATTCAGGTGGAGCGATTTCCAGTGCCTTCAGCACCGCTTCTTCAATTTTGGATACTGATTTGTCCAAAGCAAAGGCAATTTCAGAATAAGATACCTTAATAACTTTTGGAATACCGGTCATTAAGTCTCTACCTCTGATTTCGTAATCTTCTGGGGCATCGTCTAATTCCGTAAGGGCGGATCCGATTGCAATTTTTACTTTTTCAGCAGAACGTTCGCCGATCAGCAAATTGTGCTGTCTTCTCATGTAATCTAGGATGTCCTTCGTGAACGTGTCTCCTGCTACGCGAATGGATTGGTCGGCGACAATACCCGACAAAGCAATCAAGGCGATTTCTGTGGTACCACCTCCAATATCTACAATCATGGAGCCCATGGGTTTTTCGATATCAATGCCGATACCGATGGCTGCTGCGATGGGCTCATAAATCATGTATACTTCCTTCGCTCCAGCGTGCTCTGCAGAGTCACGAACAGCTCGTTTTTCTACTTCCGTAATTCCTGATGGAATACAGATCACCATTTTGTGGGACTGCGGAAACATTCCTTTTTTCTGACCCGGAATCATTTTGATCAAACCACGGATCATTTGTTCTGCAGCATAGAAGTCAGCAATCACCCCATCCTTAAGTGGACGGATTGTTTTGATGTTTTCATGGGTTTTCTCATGCATGTTCATCGCTTCCCTACCTACAGCCAAAACCCGGTTGTTGGTTTTGTCAATAGCGATGATTGAGGGTTCGTCCACCACAATTTTATCTTTATGGATAATCAAGGTGTTTGCGGTACCCAAATCAATGGCGATATCACTTGAGAAAAAATCAAATAGTCCCATTTTAAATTTTTTTTTGGCTTTGAACTCGGTAATGGACGTGTAGATAGTCCTTGCGTACTATTGGTTGCCCAAGAATCGACAAAAATATTACCTTAAATTGATAAAACAGAGAGAAAGCAGAATTTTTGTTTTTGCAGGAAAGAATTGATTCGGAATAAATCTCTGAGCCAATTTTTTGGGGCAATCGACTAAAATTAGGTAAAATTTGGCAGCATTCGATGCGCTATTTTGTATTTCGTCAATCTTTCTATTACTTTTGTGGGTATTCTAAAGTTTCTAGAGGGGACAACAGTCCCCTCTTTCATTATCCTGTAGTATGAGTGACCTAAAGCACGTGATCCTTGACCTAGTCGAAAAGCACCTTCCTGATGCCGAGCATTTTATCGTAGAGGTAAAAGTGGAACGGGTAGCAGACAAAACGAAAGTGTTGGTTTTGGTAGATGCGGATCAAGGAATGACGATTGCCGCTTGTGCAAAATTGAGTCGGGCTTTGTCTGCTGAATTGGAGACGGACGAACTTATGGAGGAAGCCTACATCTTGGAAGTTTCTTCACCGGGTTTGGATTATCCCTTGACCGAGAAAAGACAATACCTCAAAAATCAAGGTCGATCGCTCAAGGTATATCTGCAATCAGGCGAAGAAATTTTGGGAAAATTGAAAGAGGTAGAGGAGCTGGGAATTAAACTTGGGGTGACCAAGAAAGAAAAAGGAAAAAAAAGCGTCGAAGAGGAGCGTATGGTTTCCTTCACTGAAATTAAAAAATCTATCGTACAAGTATCTTTTAACTAATTCCAATGGATGCAAAAATCTTAATTGAATCCTTCGCAGAATTTGCGAGATCTAAAAATGTGGATCGCCCTACCATGATCCGTATTCTGGAAGATGTATTTAGAGCGATGATTCGCAAGAAGTTCGAAACGGACGAGAATTTTGATGTAACCATCAATGCCGATAAAGGAGATTTGGAAATTTTCCGTATCCGTGAAATTGTTGATGACAATTCGGAAGATATTTGGGATTTTGACAAAATCAGCCTCACGGATGCTCAAAAAATTGAGCCTGACTTTGAAGTGGGTGAAGAGGTTTACGAAAAAATTGAGTTGGAAGAATTTGGAAGACGTGCGGTACAAATGGCTCGTCAAACCTTGATTCAGCGCATCAAAGACCTGGAAAAAGACATTCTTTTCAGCAAATACGAAGAGCAGGTTGGAGAAATCATTTCTGCAGAAGTGTACCAGATTTTGGGGCGTGAAATACTCCTAATTGATGGGGAAGGAAATGAATTGATTTTGCCAAAAGGCGAACAAATTTCTAAAGATCGTTTTAGAAAAGGCGATTCGGTAAAAGCAGTTGTGCACCGGGTAGACATGATCAATGGAAATCCAAAGGTCATTTTGTCTCGAACCTCTCCAGTATTCTTGGAAAGACTTTTTGAAAATGAGGTGCCTGAAGTTTATGATGGTCTTATCACTATCGTGAAGGTGGTCCGCGAGCCAGGTGAGCGAGCCAAAGTGGCTGTAGAATCTTACGACGACCGTATTGATCCAGTGGGTGCTTGCGTGGGGATGAAAGGATCTCGTATTCATGCAGTAGTGCGTGAACTACAGAATGAAAATATTGACGTGATCAATTTTACCGAAAACTTGGAACTTTATGTTTCTCGTGCCTTGAGCCCAGCAAAAGTTTCTTCGCTTTCGATCAATAAGGAATCCAAGCGAATTTCAGTGTTCTTGAAGCCTGACCAGGTTTCTCTAGCGATCGGAAAAGGCGGATTTAACATCAAGTTGGCAAGCCGATTGGTGGGGTACGAAATCGATGTATTCCGTGAGTTGAATGAATACGAAGAGGAAGATGTGGACTTGAACGAGTTCTCCGATGAAATTGATCAGTGGATTATCGACGAACTCAAAAAGACTGGTTTGGATACAGCAAAGAGTGTGTTGGTACTGAGCAAAGAAGATTTGATTCGTAGAACCGAGTTGGAGGAAGTAACAATCGACGAGATTTTCCGCATACTTAGAACAGAATTTGACCAATAAGGGGTTTAACCCCAAAGATTACCCTAATTTTACTTAAGATTTCGAAAGAGGTTTTTGCTTATGTCAGAAGAAAAAATGATGCGATTAGGCCAAATAGCCAGAAAGCTCAACGTGGGAACGGCAACCATTGTTGAGTCCTTGGCTAAAAAGGGCTATGAGGTGGAGAACAATCCCAATTCCAAAATCACCTTGGACCAAGTGTCCATGCTTGAGAAGGAATTCAAGTCCTCTGCTCTTGAAAAAGAAGAGGCGTCCCACCTTTCCATTGGAAAGCGTCATGAGCCATTGGCTATGGAGCAAGAGCTTCCTAGGCCTGAAAAAGTAGTAGAGCCGACTCCTGCACCAGCTCCTGTGGCGAAAGCACCTGAGCCTGTGGTGGAAAAAATAACTACTGAAGCGCCTAAATTGGAAGGAATCAAAGTGTTGGGCAAGGTAGATCTTGACAAGAAACCTGCTCCAACCCCTCCTCCAGCACCTCAGCCTAAGCCAAGTCCTGCGCCCAAGCAAGAAGAGAAAAAGCCAGAGCCAGTAGCCTCTCCGGCTCCTGCCGCTTCTGAGTCTGCCCCTGCACCAATTCCTGCCCCCGCTCCGGAACCACAAGCAGTAGTAGCTCAGCTTGATACTCCAGATGTTTCTGTTGAGGTTCCAGATGAGCTTATCTCTGCTAAAGCAGATTCTCTAAAAGGATTAACCGTACTCGGAAAAATCGAGCTTCCTGTAGACAGAACAAAGAAAAAAGGTGGTCCGGTCGCATCTTCTGATGAACGCGGAAAGGATAAAAAGCGGCCTAGAAAACGTATAGACAGCAAACCAGGCGCACCGAATCCAGCACCGAGTCAAGCTGCTGGTGGTGCCAATCGCCCTCAAGATCAGCGAGGCGGAAGACCAGGCCAACCCAATAAACCAGGTCAACCTCGTCCAGCAGGAAGCCCTCAGCAGCGTATGCAAAAAGCTGAGCCCACTCCAAAAGAAATTCAGGATCAGATCAAGCAGACTTTGGCAAGACTTCAAGGCAATAAGCCTGGAGGAAAGACCAAGTCAAGACGTGATAAGCGTGCCGAACGTGACCGTGAGGTTGAAACTGATGGAGATGAAGTAAAAATCTTGAAAGTTACCGAATTCATTTCAGCCAATGATTTGGCTGCATTATTGGATGTTTCGGTCAATCAAATCATTTCTGCTTGCCTATCCCTCGGGATGTTTGTTTCCATCAATCAGCGATTGGACGCGGAAGCCATCACGATCATTGCCGATGAATTTGGTTTTGACGTGGAGTTTACCAAGTCCATTGAAGATGAGTTGGAAGAAGAGGTGGAGGATACTGAAGAGGAATTGGAAGAGCGTGCGCCAATCGTGACCATCATGGGTCACGTGGACCACGGGAAAACTTCCTTACTCGATTTTATCCGCATGTCTAAGGTGACTGCAGCTGAAGCAGGGGGAATCACCCAGCACATCGGAGCTTACGATGTAATGACCAAGACCGGCCATAAAATTGCCTTCTTGGATACGCCAGGTCACGAAGCCTTTACTGCGATGCGTGCTCGCGGTGCCAAGATTACCGACGTAGCGATCATTGTAATTGCTGCGGACGATAGCATCATGCCTCAAACGAAGGAAGCCATCAATCACGCTCAAGTGGCCGGTGTTCCGATGATTTTCGCGATCAACAAGGTGGATAAGCCGAATGCTCGTCCGGAGAAAATCAAGGAAGAATTGGCCAACATGAACTTACTTGTAGAAGATTGGGGAGGTAAATACCAATCCCAAGAAATCTCTGCGAAGACAGGTCAAGGTATAGATGAACTTCTAGAGAAAGTCCTTCTCGAAGCCGAAATTTTGGAATTGAAGGCCAATCCAAATAAAAATGCAGTAGGTACAGTCATCGAGGCCTCTTTGGATAAGGGCCGCGGTTATGTCTCTACCATTATGATTCAAGCAGGTACCTTGCGCATTGGAGACGTAATGCTGGCAGGTCAACATTACGGCCGCGTAAAGGCCATGTTTGATCACAAAGGAAAGAAATTGAAGGAAGCAGGTCCCTCTACCCCAGTGTTGATGCTTGGATTGAGTGGTGCTCCTCAAGCTGGAGATACGATCAAAGTATACGATACCGAACGAGAAGCGAGAGAAATTGCCAACTCAAGAGAGCAGATTCAGCGTGAACAAAGTTTGCGTACCAAGAAGCACATCACCTTGGATGAAATCGGTCGTCGATTGGCGATTGGAAGTTTCAAGGAACTCAACATCATTATTAAGGGTGACGTGGATGGCTCCGTGGAAGCGCTTTCCGATTCCTTACTCAAACTTTCTAAGGATGAGGTAAAAGTAAGTATCATCCACAAGGGTGTAGGTCAGATTTCCGAATCCGATGTACTCTTGGCTTCTGCTTCTGATGCGATTATCATTGGATTCCAGGTACGTCCATCTTCCAATGCGAAGAAACTTGCCGAGCAGGAAGAAATTGAAATCAGACATTATTCCATTATCTACGACGCGATCAACCAAATTAAGGATGCGATCGAAGGGATGCTTGAGCCTGAATTTGAAGAAGTCATCACCGGTAATATCACCGTTCGTGAGGTGTTTAAAATCACGAAAGTGGGTACCGTTGCCGGTTCGTACGTGACCGATGGATTCATCACTAGAAAGAACAAGATTCGCATCATCCGAGATGGAATTGTAATTCATGAAGGTGAGATCGATCAGCTGAAGCGCTTCAAAGACGATGTGGCTGAGGTGAAAGCAGGTTACGAATGTGGTATTTCAATCAAGAATTTCAACAACATTCAGATTGATGATACCATCGAAGGATACGAAATGCGTGAAATCAAGCGCAAGAAATAAGTTTCAAAAAAGTGTATTCAAAAAGGAACGGCATTCGCTGTTCCTTTTTTAGTTTTAAGCCATGCTTGAAGTACTTCATCTGCTCTCCTTCGGAATAGCGCTCGGATCTGGGCTCCTCATGATTCTTGGCCTGATCCGACCTGTTCTCGTACTCTGGTTTCTGGACCGATTCAATCGACTCAAAGTCATTCAGGTGTATGGCCTAGGTACACTCATCTTTTTGGGCTTGAGTTTTGTCTTTCAGGTGTTTGGGTAGAGTACTCCTTTGGGAGAAACTTGTGACCCACTATTGTTTTTCCACACAATTCTTTCAATTTTTGATTAAACATTCTTCGAATTGAAAAACGCAGTTGCCATAGCGCTTCTTTTTTGCTTTGTCCTTTTTCACTTTGGATACTATGCGGTGTACCTATCCGCCAATGTATCCCTTGAGCGAAATTGGATGGATCAAATCTATGGAGAGCATCAAGTGCAGCTGGAAGAGCAAATTCTTGAGATCCCCTTGAATGCTCCATACTTGGCCAATCAGGAAGAATTTCAAGCGACCAATACGCGTTTTGAATTGGAGGGCAACTATTACCGAGCCATCAAGCAGCGTTACCAAAATGACACCTTACAGGTGGTTTATGTACCCGATACCGCTAGAAAAGTGTTGGACGTAACGGTCAAAAAATGGATTTCTGCCCTTGCGGAAGATCAGCTCCCTCAAGATCAGGAGGCAAGCAATTTGGGAATGCAATTTGCCAAAGATTACTTAGGTAATGAATTACTTTCCTTTGAGGGGATAAGTTCACCTAAGTTTACTACAGAAATAGGGTTTATTTTTTCAACTTATTTGAGTCCTAGTTTCACGTTAGAAGGCCCTCCTCCCCAGCACAGCTAGTTTTTTTTCGTTGACCCGGCATCATCAAGTATGATTCTGCTTTCGGGTTCAAACTTTCGAGACGTAGCTCCAATTCAAGGTAAAATTCCTTGATGGGCCTGCGCACTCCTCTTTTTATTTACCTCAACACTTATTAGCGATGAAGAATCATTTCAGATTCCTTGGCTTGCTTTGCGCAAGCTTAGGGATCTTCACTATAGCGCATGCGCAAACTCCCTTGGATGGCTTAATGATGCCCAAAGGGGAGATTTGCATCGCCTTACAATACGAACAAGGAACCTGGGACCGATATTGGGAGGGTACCTCCGTACGCGTAAATCAGAATATCGGCACCTTTACCAGACAGATGGGGATGCCCATGATCGTAGGCGGAATTACCGACAAAGTCAATGTCATTCTAAGTCTTCCTTATGTCAAAACTGGAGCCTCAGCAGGACAATTAACTGGCGTGCAAGGAATCCAAGACTTTGGGATATCCGTGAAAGCCTTGTTGCTGGAAAAGACCCTTGGAAAAGGCAAGTTGACTGGGTTTTCCAATCTGAGTTTCAGTACGCCCGCCTCCAATTATTTATCGGATTACATGCCCTTTAGCCTAGGTTTTGGTGCTAATGAATTGGGTATTCGAGCCATTGGAAAATACGAATTGGATAAGGGACCTTATGTCCGAGCTTCTTCTTCGTATTTGCATCGGGGGACTACTGAAGCAGAGCGTGAATTTTATTATGCGGATGGGCCTTTCTACACGTCAACAATGAATGTTCCAGATGCCATTCAAAGTCAGTTCACTTTAGGATCCTGGTTGTTTAATTATAGACTACGAGTAGAAGCAAGTTTGACCACTATTCATTCTACCTCTGGGGATGACATCCGAACCTATTGCATGCCATTGCCAACCAATAAGGTAGATTTTGACCGAGTAGAGGGATTTGCTCAGTATTATTTTAAAAATAATGGGAGAGGCCTTGGGCTCATCGCCTCCTACCAACAGGTAATTTCTGGTAGAAATATGGGTCAATTTTCGGGCTTTGGCTTAGGAATCACCTATCAGTTTAAGGCCCTTTAATCCAATCAATATGAAAAAATACAATTACTTACCCATAGGACTTCTTTTCCTCACGCTTTTAGTTTCTTCATGTGTGGAAGATTTGCCAACCAAGTACGACTTTACAGGCTATCAATATGCAAATTTGGATGCCAATGCAGGGCAGTGGAAATTGATTCTGCACACCTCAAATGAGCAAATTTCCATTCCCAATCCTGCCGCAGCTGGATCTCCAGAATTAATGAAGGAATTGGCAGACGCCAAAGAAAAACAAAGCAAAGCGACTTCTGCACAGCGGGAGGCAGTGGCCTACTGGACCAATAATCCCCTGTTGAGATGGAATG
>CAYNIK010000020.1:0-11805 GCA_964397145.1 uncultured Limnohabitans sp. | reverse complement strand
CTTTCAACGCCGAGATTCCTAATAGGTGTTGATGCGGAAGAAGGGAGGCCGCTATTCCTGCAAAAGTTCCTCCTGTACCAATAGGGGTAAGGACATGAGAGAAACTGGAATGACGAGCAGTTAAAATCTCACGTGTACCTTGGATGGCCAAGGCATTGGTTCCACCTTCTGGGATAAGGTAAAAATCTCCAAATTGCTTTCGTAGGTTTTCAAGAAATTCGGGTTGGGTTTTTTCACGGTAGTGCTCCCGAGTAATACCATAAAGGGTCATGCCTGCGGTCCGCGCATAGGTAAGGGTGGGATTTTGTTCATCGAGGAGTTCCCCCCGGATGATCCCCACGGAATCCAGTCCTACTTCTCTTGCCGCCGCTGCGGTGGCATAAATATGGTTGGAATAGGCGCCACCAAAAGTCAACACTTGGCGATGATTTTGGCGAAGGGCTTCTTGGAGGTTGTATTGGAGTTTATAGAATTTATTTCCAGAGACTTCCAAATGCACTTGGTCCAATCGCAGGACCTGTACTTCTACTTGCCTTTGATCAAGTAGTGGGTGCCTAAGTAGGTCGCAGGAGATGGATTGGGGGAGAAGCATCAAAACTATTTTGACAAAGTTACGGGACATCCTTCTATTTTTGTGTCATGAGCGAACCCCACCTGGAAGAAGACTTTGATGAGGATGAGTTAGCCTTGTATGAGCACCATCGAATCCTGGTGGACAAGGGGCAATCACCCGTTCGAATTGATAAATTTTTAACCGAACGAATTGCAAATGCTACGCGCAATAAGGTGCAGCAAACCATCGATTCGGGAGGGGTGCAGGTGAACGGGCATTCTGTCAAGTCCAATTACCGGATCAAAGGATTGGATGATATTCGAGTTCTTCTAGAGAAGCCTCCTCGTGATACCGAGGTAATTTCTGAAAATATTCCTTTGGACATTGTCTATGAGGATAAAGACTTATTGGTTGTCAATAAGCCGCCTGGCATGGTGGTTCATCCGGCGCATGGCAATTGGTCTGGTACTTTGGTGAATGGGCTTGTTTACCATTTTGAAAACTTGCCTGAGATGAAAGGAAATGTAGGGAGGCCTGGGTTAGTGCATCGAATCGATAAGGATACTTCTGGTCTTTTGGTGATTGCTAAGACGGAGGAAACGATGGCTCCTTTGGCGGCTCAGTTTTTTCACCATACCATCCAGCGAACTTACTTAGCCTTAGTTTGGGGTGAGCCAGAGTCGGATGAAGGTACTATTGTAGGAAATGTGGGAAGGAGTGCTAAGGACCGAAAGGTGATGGATGTTTTTCCAGATGGTAGCCAAGGCAAGCACGCGGTCACCCATTGGAAAGTATTGAAGCGCCTGCGTTATGTATCCCTGGTGCAATGTACCCTAGAAACGGGGCGGACCCACCAAATTCGTGCACATTTTAAATTTTTGGGGCACCCTTTATTCAATGATGCCATGTACGGAGGGGATAAGATTCGTAAAGGGACTCAATTTGCCAAATACAAAAGCTTTATCAGTAATTGCTTTGATGCGATGCCAAGACAAGCCTTGCATGCGAAGAGTCTAGGATTTGTACACCCCATTACGAACGAGAACCTTTATTTTGAAGCTCCAATTCCCTCCGATTTTGCTACAGTATTGGAGAAATGGGAGCACTATGTACAGGTAGATTGACTTGATTTTTTTGATATCGAGGAAAAAGTGAGGTGTCAAAAACCCCGTTTTTTAGGAATAGGGCGATTTTTTTATGCCAATTCCTCAATTTTAATTGATCAAACAAGACAAAAATTTACAAGTCCGTATATTTCAATCGATTTCCTTAAAAATAATGTAATTTTTTAGAAGCTCTGTTGAAATATGTGTAAATAAAGTGCCTCGTTCCGTATCTTTGTGTTGTTGAATTGCTTGAAGCAAATCAATTTTGTAAGGCAAAAGCAATTTGAGTACTGTGGCACTCAAATGATTCAGGAAAGGAAAACAAAAACAGTGATTATCTGTTAGTTACCTTGAAGGTTCGACTCCTTCTCTTACAACAGGTTATTTTGGGTTTATTGTTAATTGACTAAAACCATGAAATTTTATTTCATGGTTTTTTTATTTGCCTTTCATCATCCTTCCCCAAGGTGCATTTTTTGAATTCCTCCAGTGGACCTCTTTTTTAAATACGTAAATCTTTCTCCATTTTGAAGAAAGTTAATTGTCGATTAAACAATTAAAACACCATTCGAATAAAAAAACAATAAAAAAATCAACAATACATTAAAAAAATTTTAATTAAAACATCTTTTTAATACATTTGATCCTGTTGGAATTACGTCCAACCAAAAAGAAGCGAAAATAAACGCTTAGTCCATCTTGTAGGGTGTTGAAATTGGCAGACAAGCCCTCCTGTCTCGGGGGTGGGGATGCCGGTCATTAGATCGGAACGGGATAAAGCGTGTTTCAAAAGTTCATGCCTAACTGCCGCGTGGAGGTTCGAATCCTTCCCCTACAGCATTGAAAAAAGCAGCCATTCGGCTGCTTTTTTCGTATAAGGGATTAAGTTGGTATATTTCACTGTTATTACTTTTCTATGGTACCCAAGTCAGCTGCTCAGGAAAAACCCAAAAGGTCTGCCTCCAGAAAAAAATGGCTTAGGATTGGCGGAGCAATTTTGCTTTCGTTACTTACCCTAGAATTTGCTGTTTACTTTGGTTCCAATATACTTTTAGGGAGTCTACTTCGTAGGAAACTCAATGATTCATTCAACGGGGTCTATGATTTAGATTTTAACCGGGTACACCTTTCCTTAATTCGGCGTGGGATTTTTTTGGAGGGTACTGTTTTGAGGCCCTTGCATCCCGAAAGGGCAAGAGCAGATCAGGATTTATTTGAATTTACACTAGACGAACTCGCCTTTACTGGTCTTTGGTTTAATTTTTTTGATCAAAAACTTTCGTTTCGAAAGATTGCCTTAGACAATCCGAACATCCGATTGCTGCAGCCACTTTCCAGTACAAAGCCAGCGGATAGTTCCCGCTCCCCCGTATTTCTCTTAGAAAACGAAATCAAACGAAGTGTTCGCGAACTAGGCCTGTCTTCCATACAGGTGAAGGCGATAGAAATTAATCACGCCAACTTATTCTTTTTAAATTTTCTAAGCCAACAGGAGCTGCTCACCAAAAATGCATCGCTAAAGCTGCTGGACCTGGATTGGACTCCAAATGAAGTCTGGGAAAGGCCATTCAATGCACGGGGATTTGAAATGGAATTGGCCGAGGTGACGTTCCCACTGCCAGATGGCGTCCATAGCATCAAATCAGCTAAAGTCAAGATCTCTTCCTTGGAAAAAACGATGGACCTCAACCAGTTTTCGTTGTCATCGGATCTTTCCAAGCCGAGCAAAAACTACTATTCCGTGGCGCTCGAAGAAGTGCACATCGGCAACGTCGATTGGAACAAAGCTTTTCGAACGGGGCGACTCGACATCGAAGAGCTGGTCTTGAATGCTCCCCAAATCGAGGTCATCCAATCCAGTAGTCCCTTAGGTAGCAGCACCCCGAGCGGAGACTTGAATGACTTTATCCGGGGTAAGTTAGAGACCATCTCGATTAAAGAATTCTCCATCAACGGAGGCTCTTTTTTGAGAAAAGAAAAAGAGGATTCTTTGAGAAACCGCATCGAACTCGAGCAGCTCGATTTTAAAATGCTTGGTTTTCACCTTGGAGAAGGGGCCAGAAAGACTCCCAATGCCTTCTTTTATGGCACTGACGCTTCCATGAAGATTAAAAAGGGGAAAGTCTACCTAGGAGATGGCGTTCACGTGCTGGCCGGCGAAGCAATTGAGGTGTCCACCTTCAAGGAAATGCTGTCCGTCTCAAACCTACATCTTTCTCCAAGAGAAGGAGCAGGTTTGGGTACCCGAAGCACGCCTATTTTCGATTTGGAACTTGCTCAGCTCTCGCTCGAGAGGGCAGACTTGAAACGCTTGTACCAAACGGGAGAATTGGAGGTTGGAAAGGTTTTGCTCACGCGACCAAAAATGGAAATCCTCCAACCAGCATCTCGCAAGGAACAATTGCCTGACCACGCGCTTACGGCTCTTTTCGCTGGGCTCTTTGAAAAAGTGGAGATAGCAGATTTGCAACTCGAAGAGGGGACGGTGGAATTTAAGTTGGAGTCTGGGCAGCAAAGCAAGGACATCGGAGTAGATCGGTTTAGCTTGGGGCTCCAACACCTTGTTTTTCTGCCAGACAGGAGTTTGGCTATTCAGGACCAAGTCCAGGTGGGAGAACTGCAGCTGACCCTGTATGATTACCGATTAAACTTACGGGACAACCTCCATACTTTTCTAGCAGAGGAACTCACCCTAGATTCGAGAAGGGAGCTACTCGAAATAACAAACTTGCACATTCAGCCAGCAGATCCATCTCAAATCCGGAGCCAGCTCCAGGTCCTAGATAAACGAGCTGCCGTAGATTTTACCATTCCCATGCTCCGCGCAGAGGGAATTGATCTAATGTCAGCAGTTTACCAACAGGAGCTGATGATCCATCACCTGCAGCTCGATGCGCCCCAATTCAAGATTACTACCTATCGTCCTAAGGAGAGAAAGGGATCGGAGGATGCGCTAGGCTCCGTGGAAGACTTGAAGGAGTTACTGTTGGGCTACTTTACCAAAATACAGGTAGATTCTGTGAATATAGATGCTGCAAAACTCAGCTATGAAAATAAGGCAACTGACGCGGTCACTTCTTTTGAGGAGGATAGACTCTCTTTCTCGTTAACGAACTTTTCGCTCAGTGACAAGGATAGCTTGCCCCAAGAGAGGTCCCTATTTTCCGATGAGGTCAAGTTGACATTTACTTCCTACTCCTTTAGCCTCGCGGGTGGCAGGTATCTCGTCGAAACGGATTTCTTGCACTACAATTCCCGTACCCGTACCCTAGATTTTGAAAACCTAAGCCTTCTTCCTGGAAAGGTGGGAGACAAGCGGATCGCTTTAGGACTCAGTCTCCCAAAAGTAGCCTTGAAGGGGGTGAATATTGAAGAGTTTGTTTTTGACAACGTTCTCAATCTAGAAAAACTGGAAATCAATGGGGGAGACGTGGCATTAGACATTGATAGGCAGGTGACCCCTGTCGATAAAAAAACAATCAATAGACGGAAAAAAGCGGTACAGAAAGCCATTGAAGAGGTGTATGTGGACACCATTGCAGCTACCAATGCCACCCTGCAACTCAACTACCAAAGCCAAAATCAGATCAAGCAAGCGGTTAAAACCGGCTTTGCCTTTAACCTCACGCAATTCAATTTGGATAGTCTACTGGCGAATTCCCAGGACTATGCCAACATGTACCTGAGCGCCAACCTGGGCTTGAACGACTTTACTTTTGCGCTACCCGATAGCGTGCATACGATAAAATTTTCCTCAGTAGCTTTTGGTGATCAAAAGGAGGAGGTGGTCTTTTCGGGTCTGAGTATCCTTCCAAACGACCTTGTGGGTAATCCGGGTAGTCCTGTGGTAAAAGGAACTGTGGAGCAGGTGATACTTGAAAAAAACACCTTGCTAGACCTGTTGCTCTCCAAAAAACTGGATTTAAAACAAGTTCGCTTGGTTAGACCGAATCTGGCCATCTACCTAGATAGCCTTCCTACTACCCCTAGTTTCCGTAAGCCATCAGCCGAAAAGAAAGAAAATCCCCTGATTCAATCCATCCTATTGAACGAACTTAGCATGGAAAATGGGAAGCTTGACTTGTACCAAAAAGGGGGGAGAGCCCTTCCCAATGGCCACTTCCCAAGGGTAGATTTTAGGTTGTCCCAGCTTGGAATAGACCTGCTTGACCTCAAGGAATTGCCCAGCTGGAAGGAACTACTTTCCAAGAATATGTCCTTCAGTCTGGGAGACTACGAAACCTATACTCAGGACAGTAGTTACAAAATCAACCTAGAGAAAGTGCAGTTTGCGGAGCAAAACCTCTCCTTGGAAGGGATTTATTACCGTCCCACATCCGGAAGCGATGCGTATTTGAGCAGTTTACTTTTCCAAAAGGAGGCCATCACCGCACGCATTAATCAAGTACGGCTGGAGGGGATTGATCCCCTACGTCTCGCGGATTCTGAGTTCCTCAAGGCCAAAGCATTGGTGGTGAAAGGTGCAAACCTTGAGCTGGTTCGAGACAAACGAAAACCATTGGATTCACTTGCCTACAAGGCTATGCCCCAATACCTGCTAGCGCATGCCAAGATCAATGCTGACCTAGATACGGTGCAAGTAAGGAATAGCCAGGTAGCTTATGTGGAATTTGGTGAAAAGTCAACTCAATCCGGACGAATCACTTTCGATCACCTGAACGGGAATATAGGCCCCATTTTCTTGAGAAAGACAGGGATAACTTACCCGGTTTCTCAAATCAAGTTTGGTATGGCAGCACAGGTAGGGGATAGTAGCAAGCTTGGGGTGATGGGAACTATGTTTTTCGAGAAAAATTATCCAATGAAGGTTTACGTGACGGCAGAGAAATTTGCCTTTTCTGAAATGTCGGATTTGGTGTCGAAGACGGTTTTTGTCCGGCCTATTTCGGGGGAAATTACTTATGGAAATTGGAATTTTGAGGTCAATGAGCAGGAGGCTTTTGGTAGCATGACCTTGGGCTACCGAGACTTCAAGTTAGAATTTTTGGATAGTCTTTCACTTGACCGAGGCAGGGGCAAATTGAGGATATATAGTTTTGTAGCTAATTTCTTAGGAAAAAATTCGAATCCAAGATCTGCCAAAGGAAGGCCTGTGGTTCGGGAAATTTACATGCAGCGAGATACACGCAAGTCCGTGATCAATGCCTGGTGGAAGGCCACTTTTTCGGGACTTAAAGGAACCCTTGGTTTTGGAAGGGCCAAGATGCCAGCCCACCTGCGAAAGAAACTAGCGGAACAAAAGTAGCCTAGGCCAATTGACTAAATAGGCCAAGTACCAAAAAAAGCAGCTGTCCCTGGGTAGAGACAGCTGCTTCTTGTTTAAAATGCGTGCCTGGATTCAGGCTGATGTTTTTTATCCATTCATGCTGATCAAGAACTCGGCATTGTCCCGAGTACCTTTCATTCGCTGAAGTAGGAACTCCATGGATTCTTGTGAGGTCATATCGCTCATCAATTTTCTCAAAATCCAGACGCGCTGCATTTCTTCCTTATCCATCAAGAGGTCTTCTCTACGTGTTCCAGAGCTGAGGACGTCAATTGCAGGATAGATTCTTCGGTTGGCCAACTTGCGATCAAGTGCCAGTTCCATGTTGCCTGTACCCTTGAATTCTTCAAAGATTACTTCGTCCATTTTTGAACCAGTTTCTACCAAGGCCGTAGCGATGATGGTTAACGAACCACCATTTTCCACATTACGAGCTGCACCAAAGAAGCGCTTCGGTTTGTGTAGTGCATTTGCATCTACCCCACCAGAAAGAATTTTACCTGAGCTAGGAACTACGGTGTTGTGTGCTCGCGCAAGTCGGGTGATGGAATCCAAGAGGATGACCACATCATGCCCTACTTCCACCATTCGTTTTGCTTTCTCAAGAACAATATTGGCCACTTTTACGTGGCGTTCGGCTTGCTCGTCAAAGGTAGAAGAGATTACTTCTGCATTTACGGATCGAGCCATATCGGTCACTTCCTCTGGACGTTCATCGATCAATAAGATCATGAGGTGCACTTCGGGGTGATTTTGAGTAATGGCGTTTGCGATTTGCTGCAAGAGTACGGTCTTACCCGTCTTAGGCTGTGCTACGATCATCCCGCGTTGGCCTTTTCCAATTGGGGCAAACAAATCCAAGATTCGAGTGGAATAGCCATCCGCCTTGGTAGATAGGTTTAATCGCTCCTCTGGGAAAAGTGGGGTGAGGTATTCAAATGGAACTCGGTCTCTGATTTCGTCCGTGGTTTTGCCATTCACCGTATTTATTTTGAGGAGGGCAAAGTATTTTTCTCCTTCTTTTGGAGGGCGAATGGAGCCCTTGATATGGTCTCCCGTCTTCAAACCAAAGTGCTTGATTTGACTTGGGGAAACGTAAATATCGTCTGGAGAAGCAAGGTAGTTGTAGTCTAGCGAGCGCAAGAATGCGTAGCCATCTTGAACGATTTCCAATACTCCTTCATTTTCGATAACCCCATCAAACTCTCGAGGGCTGATAAATGGTTTTTTACGGGCATTGCCTGGAAGCGTTTCTGCTGCAGGAATGTGTGCTTCCTCTGGAGATCTAAAGTTTTTTCGTCTGGGTAGTTCTGCCTCTGCTCGGTAGGAATTCCCTTCCTCTTGAATAGTAGCAGGGGTTCCTTCTGCATTTCCCTCTTGTACCAGAGCTGATGGATCTTCATCAAATACACGCTTGCGAGGCTTAAATGATTTCGGTTCCTCACTAGATTCAGCCTGAGGAGCTCTTCGTTCCGGTCTAGGGGTAAATTCTTTAGCAGGCTTTACAAAAGGCTTGGGAGCTCTTTCCTCTCTCGGGGCAGTTTGCGTTTCCTCTGAAGTAGTGGGAGTGGTAACCTCTGGGATTTCAGTGACGTTTTGTCTTCTGAATTTGGGCTTGAATTCTGTAGGTTCTTCGGTAGTGGTTCTAGCAGCGGTAAGTGCAGGAGAGTCGGTTTTCTCTTCCACAGCAGCTCCGGATTCTACGACTGAAGGTTTTTTCTTGGGGAGTGCTTGTTCTGGGATGATGGCTTGTTGGTCAAGAATCGCATACACCAGTTCGTCTTTTTTCAAAGTTTTGGAATTTTTCACTCCAAGTTCCTCAGCAATCTCCTTTAATTCAGATAAAAGTCTGATTCTGAGTTCTTCTATGTTGTACATAAAGAGGGGAAGAAATAATTAGATCGGTAAAATGTAGTTTTGGGATGGTGAATAATTTTCTGAGCGAAAAAGGTCTGCAGGAAAAGTTCAAGCCAAAGTGGGCCGAATGCTTTATTCACGTTATGATTACAATATTACTTGTTGAAGTTGGATTAAACAAATTTTTCTTTTCTTCCTTTTTTCTAGCACTTGGGTCGCAATCAGCCGATTAACTGCCGAATAATTGGAAGTGATTTGAGCGGATTGGGTTGGGCAAGGTGATGGCCATGAAACTCCACCAAGTGATCCAAAAGTTTTCTCCGCAGAGGTAGGGATAAGGTGGATGTAGGATGAAATCCCTGTTCGAGTAAATCCTTCAGATAGGGGAGTACTAGGCTAATTTCTTCTGTATTGAAGGGGTGGTGCATGCTTTCTGCTAGGAACCCTTCGGCTTGCTCGGGGGCGAATCCTAAGTGCTTGGCATTTTCAAGCAGAAATACGAGTGGAAAATGTGCCAAATTGGTAGCTGGATTGTCTAAGGTGGAAATGCTTTCAGATAGAAAATCAAAGAGGTCCTCATTTTGGTAGCCTTCAAGAATACTTCTGCTGATCACTTCAGTTCCAAAAAGCGCCAGGCTTGTACGGGGCATGTCAAAAGGGATAAGCCGTTGTGGGGTATTGATTTTTGCTTCGGAAATACGCTGCAATCCGGTGTTTTCCTTGTCGTAAACGACTAGGTCAAGTTGGGTGAGGGGTTGGTAGAGGGCAATTTTACTCCCTTTTCCAAGGCTTCTTACCCCATTGACGAGGTAAGCTTTCAGGCCGAGGTCTCGGGTAAAAATGCGGACAATGATGCTTGTGTCCTTGTATTTGATATGGCTTAATACGATCCCTCTCGTTTTTTTAAGCATTTCTCTTTTCCGTTAACTCTGGTCTTCGTGGAAGCACTTTCTGCATCGGGCTTCGTAGCTGTCTTTTTCACCGAGCATAACTTTTTCCTTGCCTGCGGAAAGTCGGTAGGAGAAGGCGGCCAAATCCCCGCATTTCATGCAAATGGCATGTACTTTGGTTACATATTCGGCAATGGCCATCAGTTCGGGCATGGGGTCGAAGGGCTTTCCTTCAAAGTCCATGTCCAAGCCCGCTAAGATTACGCGTTTTCCTTGGTTGGCTAGTAGCTGCACCACTCGAACAATCTCCCCATCAAAAAACTGGGCCTCATCAATTCCCACGACATCGCAGGTTCCGCTGAGCAAAAGTATGTCGCCCGCAAAACTGACTGGTGTAGAACGGATACTTGTTTCGTTGTGGGACACCACATGGGTATCGTGGTACCGGGTATCCACCGTAGGCTTGAAGATTTCTACTTGTTGTTTGGCAAGGCGTGCACGTGTCAAGCGCCTAATTAACTCTTCTGTTTTTCCAGAAAACATGGATCCACAGATGACTTCAATCTGACCTTTCTGTTCGGCATGCTTTCTACTGATGGGTGAGGGTTCAATAAACATACTTATTCGGTGTAGGTCAAATGGGGGAATTTACTGGATTCAGGGATTCGTATGGTCAATTCACCCTGAAGGAGATGCGTTTGACAAGCCAAGCGCTCATCTGGAAGTAGTCTCTTTAAGGCTCTAAATTGGAGTTCTTGCGGTGTTTCTGGGCTTAAATTATCTTGGCCTGCTAAGATATGCATTTTGCAGGTGGTACATCTTCCTTTTTTACCGCAAGCATGCATCCAATCTATTCCATTTTCATGAATTAATTCGATAACTTTACGTTCCGTGTTTTCTGTTTCAATAATTCGGTTTCCGAGATTTTGGATACGTATTCGGACCATGCTTTTGTTTGTTTTTGAAAACAATATCACCCTATGAGCGCTCAAATTAACGGCAATTATTTAGAAAAATATGCCACCTCCTATGCAGAATTGGTTTGTGATCAATTTTTCAGTTCTAGACAATTTATTACTGGACAGGAAATCATTCAATTAACACCAAGTTCTCAGGTCAATTTTTTCATCATCAAGCGATTATTTGAGTTATGGCAAGATGAATTGGGCAAATTGAAGGCAAGCCCCTATTTTGATTACCGAGATATTGCGGTACATGAAGCGCTTACGCAGTTTATGAATGTGCTTTCTAGACGGATCAAGGTGGAGCGACGACATCTAGAAGGCATGCTTCAGGACGCGGTGCAAGATGCCATTCGTGTTGCGACAAACCCTGTTTTATTCTATCAACAAGAGGTAGAGAAAGCGCCCGCTGGAAAAATCAATGAGTACCTGAAAGAAAACAAGAAGTACTTCAAATGGAATGAAAGATTAGTAACCTCCTTAATTGATAAGGCAGGGATTGTTCAAGATTTGGGAACTTACCAGCAGGCGATTTCTGCTAATTTTCAGACGGTAGGAGCAAGTTTAGATTCTCCGAAAGAATTATTAACCTCGATTAGTGCGACGCTCTTGTTTGATTTGGACCTATACCTAGGAAATGTCGTAGCAGACCTTCCTGAAATTGAAGAGGAGGAGGAAATTTTTGAAGCGTCAGAAAGCGAAACGGTCGTTGAGTCAAATGAAGACTTTTATGAAGAGCCGGTAGCTGAATTCGACGAACAAGAAGAATTCGTGGAAGAGGAGGTTTTTACTCCTCAAACTGAGAAGGTAATAGCGCCCGTTTTCAAACCTGTTCCCTCAGGGCAAGGGTTAGATGCGGCTCGTTTGAAGGCATTATTTGCTACGGAAACCTACAAGGGCATGAAGGGGATTTTGGGAGAGTTGGCAGAAAGCCTTGCCTTGAATCAGCGCTTTATGTTTACCAGAGAATTATTTGATGGAAATGCAGATTTGCTTCGTCATGCACTAAAATCGGTGGACGAGCTCAATACTTTTGAAGAAGCAGTAGACTTAATCAATGCGCGATTCGTGTTTGAACTGGGCTGGGATATTGAGTCTGAAGAAGTTCGGGAGTTTATGCAGCAGGTCTACCGCAAATTCGTTCGCTAGT
>CAYNIK010000019.1:0-11879 GCA_964397145.1 uncultured Limnohabitans sp. | reverse complement strand
GCATTGCTCTCTCCATCAGATAACAAGATCATCACTTTGGAAGGAGACTCACTGTCTTTCATTCGATTGGTGCCAGCTGCGATAGCTGATCCAATTGCCGTACCTTTAGCCTCGATCATCGAGAAACTAATTTCTTTAATCAGGCTGGTGAGCAGTTCGTAATCGTTGGTCAAGGGAGAGAGTGAATAGGCTTCACCAGAGAATACTACCATCCCAATTCGATCTCCAAATCGACCATTGATAAAATCGACTGCAGTTTTTTTAGCCGCTTCCAGACGGTTTGGACTAAAATCCTGAAGGTCCATGGATTCAGAAATATCCATTACCAGCAAAATATCAATTCCTTCTGTATACTGTTCGACCCGTTCATTGTTTCGTTGTGGCCTGGCCAACGCAACCACAACAAAAATTAAAAACAAAAAGAAAAAGCCTGTAGGAATCAACCGAAGGTAAGTCCAAGGATTGGCTTTAGCCACTCGCTTCGGCAAAGAAAGTTCTAGAACAGGTTTCTTGAGGAATTTGATAAACTTTCGAATCAATACCAATACCGGAATCAACCACAGCAAATTCAGTAACAAGGGGTTTTCCCATTCGTAGGATTGGAAGGTCTCAGGCAAAAACCAAGACCAAGAAAAAAACTCAGCGAGTGCTTCTTTCATGGGTGATTTGGTTTAAGGTAGTGAGGTAATTGGCTTTGGCTACTTTTAAGAGATAGGAGGTGGCAGCATTGGTGTCACCTTCAGCTCCTGCATAAATGATCATATCGATGCTTCGCAATGCCTTGAATACTTCTTTGTCGTCTAAGGCAGCAGCGATTTCGCTAGATGTCCATTCTTGAATAGGCTGATCTCGTAAATGCTCCAGATATCCTTTCCAAAGACCAACAGCTTCGTCTGCAAGTGCTTGGTTGGGATTTTGCTGAAGTAAATCGGATAGCTTTTTCCATTTTCGCTCAAATTGCACCCATCGAAGTTTTTCTCTATTCTTTCGAAATAGGCGTTTGATTCGATCTGCAAAAACAAAGAATAAAATGGCTAGGCCTAGAATAATTCCTCCCGTAATGGCACTAAAAACAAACCAGTTGAAGGGTTTATCCAAGGTTTGGTAAACGTTATTCTCTTTGAATTGCAATTGCTCCGGTATGGAATCCAAATTGAGTTTCAATTTAAGTTCCGCTTCCGAAGTATAATGCGTGATGCTATCGTATCGATTGAGTTCATATACTGGGAGTGCCAAATAGGAAGCGGGCTCCAAGGAAAAATTGGAAAGAAAATACACTGCACTATCTTGGGTAACTCCATCTGTGGTGGCAGAAACAAATGTTTTTTTCTCTAGAAAGACAAAAGGGGAGAAGTCAAATGTGGAATCCGGGAAAATAAGTTGAGCGGATTGCGGATAACTTGCTTTGAGTACATAGCCGACCCGCTCACCCAATTGAGCAGAATCTTGAGTGAAATAGCCCTTTACCTGTACTTTTTGTGCAGAAATGGGAAGCGAAACAGCTAGCAGAAAAAGAAAAGCAATGATTCTACCCACGTTTCATCCGTTTATTGCGGTACTTAAATAAATCAATCAAAGGAATTACTATATCCTGCCTGGAATCGATAGCCAAGTAATTGATTTGATTTTTTTTGCAGATTTCCTTCAGATGATCTCGTTCACTCGTGAACGTTTCTGCAATTTTTCTAGAAAAGCTCCCAAAAGCAGTATTGATCCAAGTAGTCCTCCCACGTTCTTTATCGTAAATAGGGACAATACCCAAAGTAGGAAGTGCTGCTTCCCGCGGATCTGTCAATTGGATCGCTACCACATCGTGTCGCTCGGCGAGGGCTCTAAAGGAACGCTCGTAATCCTGATCGATAAAGTCAGAAATCACAATTAGGATACTTCTCTTTTTGATTAGATTCAATGCAAAAGTGAAAAGCCCGTTCAAATTGGTTTTCAAACTCTTGTTTTCGTGTTCAAAAATGCCTCGAACGATCTTGACTCCTTGCTTATTTCCTTTGGTAGGAAGAATCAATTTCTCTTGTTGGTCGGAATAGGAGATCAAGCCCACCTGGCTTCCATCGTAGACGGCAGCTAGGGTGAGTACGCCTGCAATTAATTTTCCTTGGTCTATTTTTTTCTGACCTTGTTGCCCAATGTCCTGGCTTCCTGAAATATCTAGTAAGAAATAGACCGATTGGTCCTTTTCTTCTTTAAAGGTCTTTACAAAGGTACCATGACCCTTGGCAGACACCTTCCACTCGATGGTACGCACATCGTCCCCGTACTGGTAGGGTCTGAGGTCGTCAAACTCTAAGCCAGATCCCTTGAAAAGTGATTGGTATTCTCCTTGAAGGTGGTTGTTGGCCACTTTCCGGATCATAATTTCATATTTTCTAAGTTTGCTAAACAGCTGATCCATGCGCAGGATTTGAATTGGCTAAGTTAAAGTCTTGAAGCGAAAATTAAAATTCGAGAGGCCTTCCTAGTATGGATTTTATCCGTTAAAAAAACCTAATTTTAACCCGTGAACAAACGTTTAATCTTCCTTCTTCTCCTGGTACTAAGTTTTGCCTGTTCCCGCAATTCCTCCCCTTCTGGGGTTCTGGATGAGGATTTGATGGTGTCCATTCTCGTCGAAATCCAACTGGCAGAAGGAAAAGTAAGTTCCTTACCGGTTACCTATGACTCTTCCCAAGTTTTATATACTTTATTAGAAAAAGATATTTTTTTAAAACATGGGGTGAGCGATTCAGTTTTCATAGCAAGTATGGAGTATTACCTGGAGGATGCTGAAAAAATGGACCGCATGTATGCCCGTGTCATCGATTCTTTGGTCGTACTTGAAAGCAACTCCAAGCCAACGAAGTAAAGCGAATGCTGTATCCAGCCAATCTTGAGCAAAAAATCAACTTCATAAAGATTAAGGAGCTGCTTAAAGCAGAATGTACTTCTTCTTTAGGACAAGGATATGTGGATTCCATGGTCTTTTCCACAGATGCCAATCTCGTTCAGCGACTGTTAGACCAGACCGATGAGTTTCGGCAGCTCTTGATTGCAGGTGAATCTTTTCCAACTTCGCATTTTACCAACCTAAATCCTTACTTGGAAAAGGCAAAACTGGAAGGTGCGTTTTTGGAGCAAGATGAATTTCAAGAGGTTAAGCTGGCCTTACAAACACTCAAGTCCTGCATTACCTTTTTTCAAAAATTTGGGGATCCTTATCCTAGTCTCAAAGCCTTATTGGGTCTATTAATCGATCTAGACTTGAAGCTACTTCAGGTGATTGAACAGGTGTTGGATGAGAAAGGTAAACTTCGAAGTAATGCTTCCAAGGAGCTTCAACTTATCCGTACGCAACTCTTGTACGAAGAGAGTCGCTTGCGAAAAGTGATGGAGCGGATATTCAAAGAGGCCCGTGCAAAAGGCCTAATGCCAGAGGATGCAGCCATGACCATTCGAGGCGGTAGAATGGTGATCCCCATTGCAGCAGAAAATAAGCGCAAACTACGCGGCTTTATCCATGACGAGTCGGCCACAGGACAAACTGTATTTATGGAGCCCGAGGAAGCACTCGATATTAATAATGAGATTCGCGATCTGGAGTACATGGAAAAACGCGAAATCATTCGGATTCTCACTCGTCTGACTGACCAGCTTCGTCCCAATATTCCTGCATTACGAAAGGCCACCAATTTCTTGGGGGTTTTGGATTTTGTTCGAGCAAAGGCGCGCTTTGCTCTCAAAACTGAAAGCCATAAGCCTATTCTTACCCAGGAAAGGGTGCTTCAATGGTCACATGCAAGGCATCCTATCTTGGAGATTTCCTTAAAGGCACAGGGGAAACAGGTAGTTCCACTCAACATCAAATTGGATCATCAAAAGCGTTTGTTGCTTATTTCAGGCCCCAATGCAGGTGGTAAATCTGTTGCACTGAAAACTGTAGCCTTACTGCAGTACATGCTGCAATGTGGTCTTTTGCTCCCCGTACATCCGGATTCCAAAAGTTCGCTATTTGACCATTTTTTTATTGATATCGGAGACGAACAAAGTTTGGAGAATGATCTCAGTACCTACTCCTCGCATTTGATGAGTATGAAGCACTTTACGCAGTTCGCCAACAAAAAAACCATTCTCTTTATCGATGAATTTGGAACTGGTACAGAACCGCAATTTGGGGGTGCAATTGCAGAATCAATCCTAATGGCATTAGCCAAACTAGGTACCTATGGCGTAATTACTACCCACTATGGTAATCTAAAGCAGCTCGCGGAGAAGCAACAGGGCCTGGTTAATGGTGCTATGCGCTACGATGTAGAGAAATTGGAACCGCTCTATCAACTGGAAATTGGGAAGCCAGGGTCCTCTTTTGCACTTGAAATCGCCTCGAAAATTGGCCTTTCCAAGGAGATTGTGGCTTATGCCAAGCAGCAGATTGGTGAGGAGCGGGTACGGTATGATCGGCTATTGACCCAATTGGAGAATGAAAAAAACCAATATGCTCTTCTGCTAAAGGATGTCAAAGAAAAGGACAGACTATTGGAGGCCAAACTGAAGGAATATGGTCAGTTGAAAGACACGTTAGAGCAAACTAAAAAACAATATATCCAGGAAGCAAAAGTGCAAGCAAAATCGCTCCTGGACCAAGCCAATAAAAAAATCGAATCGGTGATTCGAGAGATTAAGGAGGGGAAGGCAGAAAAGGAAGTGACCAAATCGCTTCGGAAGGAGCTAGATGTATACAAGGAGGAGGTCAAACCCGAAAAAGTATCCGTCAAGGACCCTGAAATCCAAGTGGTAGGGGGACAAATTCAGGAGGGAGATTGGGTTCGCCTCAAAGACAATGGAGCCATTGGAGAAGTTTTACTCCTGAAAAGTAAGGATGCGGAGTTGCTGATTGGAGACCTTAAATCAACTGTGAAACTTTCTCGATTAGAAAAGATCGCCAAGGCAACTGCAAAGAAGGAGTTGAAGTCCATGGAGAAGCGAGGAAGTTATCAGACGACTACAAAGATGATGGATTTCTCCCCCAACTTGGATTTGAGGGGAAAAAGAGGAGAAGAGGTGCTCTCCTTAATCCAAACCTTTATTGATGAGGGGTACATGTTGGGCGTGAAAAATTTACGCATCGTTCATGGAAAAGGGGATGGAATCTTGCGGGAAGTCACGCGAAACCTCCTGCGAACTATGTCACAGGTAGGAAAAATGGAAGACGAACATGCGGACCGTGGTGGTGCCGGTGTAACGTTGGTTACCTTAAACTAACCTACCTTATTTTTTAACCAAATTGAAGGTGTAGTTCCCAGAAAGCGAGGCGGTACCATCCACTCGTGCGCCAGGGGCGGGAATCCGAAATTCCAAGCGCAAGGTAGTTCCCGTTTGCGTAAATGAAATCTCCCGGGTCGCTGCAGGCTTACTGCCAGCCAGGATAAACTTGTCAAAGTTGGTGCCTGCGAAACTCCAATTTCCATTGGCATCAAATAATTCGGCTGCATTTCGCGTAGAATAGGTTTTGGTAGCCCCTGCATTAAGAAAGAGTTCAAAAGTTGCGTAGGTACTCGTTACAGCCTGTCCATCTCGGGTTACCGATCCTCCTCCTGCTACTGTCCATTGTGTTGTTCCTGTTCCAGTTAGTGCTTCCGTGGCGATTTGCTCAGGGGTTTTAGTGGTAGCTGGTTTTTCTTTTTCTTTACAGGAAACTATCAAAGCAAAAATTAGTAAGGAGGCGAAGAGCGGTAAAAATCGAGTATACATTTGAATTTTGTTTTTCGGATAAAGAAAGAGCAAGAATACGTTACAAATTCATTACTTGTAATCTTCTAAGCTTATTTTTTTTGCGCAAAAGTCATATTCACGAGGTTCATTCGAGCAAATTACTAAGATTCTATCCTGAGTATACTGCTGGATAAGTTCCAAATACCAGCTTATTCCCTGCCTATCCAAGTTAGTCGTGGGTTCATCTAAAAAGAGGAGGGGGACCTCAGAAAAAATGGCTAGCGCAAGTTTAACACGTTGTTTCATTCCAGATGAAAACTGGGAAATGTATTTGGACTGGTGTTTTTCCAAACCTAAAACCGCTAAAATTTCTGTGTTTGTGAGCTTTTTTAACGGCTTCTTGAATTGAAAATGAAAGTCAAGCGCCTCTTTTAAAGTAAATTCTTCGGGTAATTCCAAGTAGGGAGTGGCGATGGCCAGCGATTTAAACCACTGCTCTTCTTCGAGGACTTGAATACCCGTTCGGTACTTAATGCTGCCTTGGGATAGAGGGATGGCTCCCGAAAGGCATTTGAGTAGGGTGGATTTCCCAGAACCATTTCCTCCTGTAATGGCAAGCGCATCACCAGCCGAAAGTTCCAAGTCAAGATTTTTGAAAATCCATTCGCGGTGGAAGCGCTTGGATGCCTTTTGTACCTGGAGGCTAAACATTCTAGTTGATGTAGCCTTTCATGACCCCGCGCTCAGAAGAGCGAATAAAATTCAAGATTTCATCGCGTTCTTTTGTGGCAGGAAGATTGATTTCAATTTCTTCAAGGGCACGGCTATTATTGAGACTATTCAAGAACAAGTAGCGGTATACTTCTTGAATATGCGCAATGGTCTCGCTTGAAAACCCTCTTCTACGCAACCCAAGGGAATTAACCCCTGCATAGGTGAGTGGTTCACGAGCAGCCTTGGTAAAGGGAGGTACGTCTTTTCTTACCAACGAACCACCTGAAATCATGGCATGCATGCCCACTTTCACAAATTGATGAATGGCACTGGAGCCTCCAATGATTGCCCAATCTTCAATGACCACGTGACCTGCGATTTGGACTGAGTTTGCAACAATGACATGATTGCCGATGACACAATCGTGCGCGACGTGCACATAAGCCATTAGCAAGCAATGGCTACCGACCACTGTCGTTTGCTTGTCGACCGTCCCACGAGAAATAGTCACGCATTCGCGGATGGTGGTATTGTCCCCAATAATTACGGTAGATTCCTCACCTTGAAATTTCAAATCTTGCGGAATCCCTGCAATGACAGCCCCTGGGAAAATTTTGCAATTTTTACCAATTCGAGCTCCTGGATAAATGGTCACATTGGATCCGATCCAGGTATTGTCGCCAATGATCACATCTTCGTGGATCATGGTGAAGGGATCAACATGTACGCCTGAGCCTAAGGTTGCATCAGGATGGATGGAAGATAGGTGACTTATCATATATCTTTTCGGGTAATGCTTGCAGTCATAATTGCTTCGCACACGAGCGTATTGCCTACGTATGCCTCTCCCTTCATTTTTGCTATTCCTCGACGAATTGGAGCGAGGAGCTCACACTTGAAAATGATGGTGTCACCAGGTAAAACCATTTTTCTAAACTTACAACTTTCTATTCCAAGGAAATAAGTCCAGTAGTTTTCAGGATCTTCCACCGAGCTGAGTACCAAAATGCCTCCAGTTTGTGCCATAGCCTCTACTTGCATTACTCCTGGCATTACAGGATTTCCAGGGAAGTGCCCCATGAAAAAAGGTTCGTTCATGGTTACATTTTTAACCCCAGCTACCACCGTATCATCCAAGTAAATGATTTTATCAATTAATTGAAAAGGATATCGATGGGGTAAAATATTGCTAATCTGGTTGATATCCATTACTGGAGGGAGCTTTGGGTCGTAATAGGGAATATGGGTAGATCCCATTTTCTCCATAGCCCGCTTCAATTTTTTAGCAAAAGCCACATTGGCAGCATGCCCAGGTCTAGCTGCAAGGATTTGTGCTTTTAAGGGGCGGCCAACTAACGCTAGATCACCTACTACGTCCAAGAGTTTGTGTCGAGCAGGCTCGTTTTTGTAACGTAAGTCTACATTATTGAGGATTCCCTCTTTTTTTACCTCTACCGATTCCTTATTGAACATTTTGGCTAGGTGGGCCAATTCTTCCTTCTCGACGATGCGGTCTACTACGACAATGGCATTGTTCAAATCACCTCCTTTGATCAGATTGGATTTGTACAACATCTCCAATTCATGTAAGAAGCAGAAGGTTCGGCATGAGGCGATTTCAGATCTAAATTGACTGATATCGGTGATCGAGGCATGTTGACTACCCAATACAGGAGAATTGTAGTCTACCATCACGGTGACACGGTAGTTGCTAGCAGGTAGCGCTACCATTTCTACTTCTCTTGAAGGGTCTTTGTATTGAATGGTTTCTTGAACCTCAAAAAATCGTCTTAATGCATTTTGTTCTTGAAGACCGGCGTCTTCCAATACTTCAATAAACTGGATGGATGATCCATCCATAATTGGCGGCTCAGGTCCATCCAATTGGATTAAGACATTGTCTATTTGCATGCTTACCAAAGCAGCAAGCACGTGTTCTACCGTGTACACCCGAGCCCCATTTTGCTCTAGGGTAGTTCCTCGGGATACATCCACCACCAAGTCACAGTCTGCATCCACGGTAGGGCGACCTTCCAAATCGATGCGTTGGAATTTGATCCCGTGATTGGGGGGTGCCGGCAAAAAGGTCATGTTGGATACCACGCCTGTATGCAGTCCTACCCCGGACAATTCTACCTGCTTTTGGATGGTGTGCTGTTTTACTTTCATGTGTTGTACACTAAAACGAGATTTGGGTCACAAAATTACCCCTTTTTTTCTAGTTGTTGAATGCGTTTTTGGAGATCATCCAGATTTTTAAATATGCTGTAGGAGCGGAGAAAATGATTTAAATCCAGAGCCATAAAACCAAAAAGAGTTCTCCCAGGAGTTTTAATGGATTTGTTTATTCCTGTATTTCCACCTATAGTCGTGTTATCAGCTATTTTGAGATGTCCGGCTATTCCTACCTTTCCAGCGAGTACACAGTTCTTGCCGATTTCAGTCGATCCAGAAATCCCTGTTTGCGCTGCAATCACGGTGTGTTCCCCAATTACTACATTGTGAGCAATATGAACTTGATTGTCAATTTTCACTCCTTTCCGTATTAAGGTGGAGCCCATAGTGGCCCTATCTATGGTCGTATTGGCTCCAATACTAACTTGATCCTCAAGGATCACATTTCCTACTTGTGGGATTGTTTTGTAGGAGCCGTCCGGCTGCGGTGCAAATCCAAACCCATCAGAACCAATGACTGCACCTGCATGAATGACACAGTATTTTCCGATTTGGGTATCTTCGTAAATCTTTGCTCCTGAATAGATTAGGGTTCCATCTCCGATTTTTACTCGGTCGCCAATGTAAACGTGCCCGTAGATTTTAACGCCTTTGCCAATAATGCAATTTTTACCGATGTACGAAAATGCACCCCTGTATCCTTGTTCGCCCATGCTGCTGCTTTCGGCTAGGTAACTAGGTTGTTCGACACCGACCAAAGCAGCTTGGTTCAGTTGTTGGTAAGCCTCAAGTAAGGTGGTGAAGCCCGTGTAGGCGTCTTTTACACGAATAAGGTTTGTTTGGTAAGGTTTGCTTGCAACAAAATCTTGCGATACAATCACTGCAGTGGCAGCAGTCTCATAGAGAAAGGACTCGTATTTTGGGTTGGCCAAAAAGGCAATGCTTCCAGGCTGACTTTCCTGAATTTTATCCAAGCGGTGAACTTTCTGGGTGGGATCTCCTTCTACGGTTCCACCTAAAATACCAGCAAGTTGTTCCAGCGAAAATTCCATCGATAGTAATGTGGTTTAGTGAGGCAAAATTAAACTTTTTGCCACGCATGCGTAATGTTTTTCTACCATCTTACTCATAATCTTGATATTTGGTAAATCAGCGGCTGTGGCTACATCGACTACCTCACCTTTTTTAGTTAAAATAGAAATCCGGTCTTTTTCCAAGTATCCGTAATTGCTGATCGTTCCTGTAGAAAAAAAGTAACCCAAATCCTCTTCCGGGACTTGCAGTTTTTTTAATGCCTTGCTCCGTAGCTGCTCTAGTTCGAGGGAAGAGAAGGGCTCATTAACCAAATTAATTTTGAATAGTCTTCGAGTCAAAAACATTTGGGAAATGTTTTGGAGTACGTAGTCGGGATCGTTTTTCCAGAGTTTGATTGCTCCCCAAATATCAAAATCATCGAGCTGTAAAAACTTCTTCAATAAGTTCTTATCTGCCTTAAAATCAGCAAGCGTTACCTCCTGGTTCATAAAATAAGCCATCTCCTCGGTCACATAAAATTTTCTCCCGCCTTGAGCTAATTTTTTGGCTCGCTGGATCAGGTTGATCAGCATTTTTTCTGCACTTACAGTCGTTTTGTGCAGGTAGACTTGCCAGTACATGAGCCTTCGGGCACTTAAAAAATTCTCAATGGAATAAATTCCTTTTTCTTCAATGACAAGCTGATCGTCTTTAACTGCCATCATTTTGATGATTCGATCCGCACCAATGGTCCCCTCTGATACCCCCGTGAAAAAGCAATCGCGCTGCAAGTAATCCAAGCGGTCGATGTCCAACTGGCTAGAGACGAGCTGATGTAGAAATTTTTTAGGGTACCTGTTTTGGGAAATTCGAAGCGCCAAGGTCAATTGACCTCCAAATTCCTCATTGAGTAGTTCAATGGTCATCAAGGAAAGCTCCTCATGCGGAATCCCCTCTAAAAGGCTGTATTCCAAGGCATGCGAAAAGGGGCCGTGTCCAATATCATGCAGAAGAATTGCCAAAAGTGCAGCCTCATATTCTTCTTCTGTAATTTCGGTTCCCTTAATGCGTAAATTGTCCAAGGTAATGCTCATCAGGTGCATGGCACCTAAGGCATGATGGAATCGGGTATGCAATGCACCCGGATACACAAAATCAGTTAAACCCAATTGCCTGATTCGGCGTAATCTCTGAAAGTAAGGATGGTCAATGATGGCAAAAATTAACTCGCTAGGTATGGTGATAAAACCATAAACGGGATCATTGAGTATTTTCTGGCTTTTCAATCAGCACGGATTTGATTGACTCAAAAGTAATTATAATTTTAGAAGAAAAGGGAAGAAAGATGTCTCAAAAATTCCAAGTCTTGTGGGCAGACGATGAAATTGACCTACTCAAGCCGCACCTTCTGTTTTTGGAAGGAAAAGGTTGTGTAATTACTACGGTGAATTCCGGAGTAGATGCAATTGATGAGGTTGAAAAGGCCAATTTCGACGTGATATTTTTGGATGAAATGATGCCAGGAATGACAGGTTTGGAAACGCTCCAACAAATCAAACAACTCAAGCCGCAGATCCCTGTGGTCATGATTACCAAAAGTGAGGAAGAACAATTGATGGATGAAGCTATTGGGGGAAAGATTGCAGATTACTTAATCAAACCTCTTAATCCAAGCCAGATTTGGCTCTCAGTGAAGCGGATTCTTCAAAACAGGCAACTGGTAGAAACCAAAACGACCCAAAACTACCAGCAAGAGTTTAGGCAAATTGGACAGGCATTGGATGAGGCGTCTACCCCACAAGAGTGGGCCGATCTGTATAAAAAACTCACCTTTTGGGAGATGGAAATCGACCGTACCGAAAACAAAAATATGTTGGAGGTCCTGGAGGCACAGAAAATTGAAGCCAACCATTCCTTTGGCCGATTTGTGAAAGAAAATTACTTGGATTGGATTGCCGAGCCGGAGAAGGATGCTCCGTTACATTCACCACAGGTACTGCGAGAATGGGTATTTCCTTTGTTGAAAAAGAAGCGACCTGTATTTTTTATTCTGATTGATAACCTACGATTGGATCAATGGGAGGAAATTGAGCCCTTGCTTACGTCCTACTTCCATGTGGAGGAAAAGTCGACCTACTACAGCATTCTTCCTACGACCACTGCTTTTGCTCGAAATGCCTTATTTTCTGGAATGATGCCTTCTGAGATGGCGAGTCGCTATCCTCGGCTTTGGGAAGATGAAGACTCGGAGGAAGGAAAAAATAAAAATGAGGAGG
>CAYNIK010000018.1:0-11882 GCA_964397145.1 uncultured Limnohabitans sp. | reverse complement strand
TCAAAATAGAGGGCTGCTTTTGCCATGCCGCCTAGGGCCAATTCGGACTGTCCTACCCCTTCTAAAAGTCGTCCAGTACCTAAGATATTGAAACGGCTCTGGTGTACAGCCGGATCGTATTGTTCTACTACCGTTTCTACCCGATTGAGTGCATATTCGATGAAGTAGGGGGCGATCAACCCAATGGATGGACCTACTGCTCCCAATGCGGAAACTTGCACTCCCTGATTGGGGGCTTTCTTAAATAGGATTACCTCTCTTCCATAATGGGGTCGGATGGCATAGAGGTAATTGGATTTGCCAAAAATGTAATTGTTTCCTGTTACCGTGGTGTAACGAACTTCTTTGGGGTGTTTTACATTGGCAAGTTCAAGCCCAAAGAAAGCAAATTGGGAATCGTCTATTCGTGTTCCTACCTTAAGTGCAACACCGCCAATCATCCCTCCGTTGGTATTTTTATTGACCCCGAGGAGATATTCTCTGTCGTATTCGTAATTGCCCGTATCTTCTCGCTGTGCTAGCACAGGTAAGGATAGGAGCAAGAAAAATAATGGGAATAGGAAATTCAGCTTATTCATTCGCGTTGGTCGAAAATAATGCCCTATTTTTGATTAGATATCTATACAACTGAAATTTAAAAGTAAGAGTTTATGCCCACTATAAAAAGTTCGTACTTAGGAAGCTTGAGAACCCAAGCGACCCATGTTTTATCTGGAAATGCAATCCTTACGGATGCGCCGCTAGACAATAACGGAAAGGGAGAGGCTTTCTCTCCAACAGATCTAGTTTCTGCCGCCTTGGGGAGTTGCATGGTGACGATTATGGGGATTGTTGCAGACCGAGAGGGAATTTCTTTGGAAGGGCTTTCTTGGGAAGTCACCAAGATCATGGAAAGCAGTCCCAGAAAAATCAAAGAAATTCAAGTTGACTTTCATTGGACTGGTACACCATTCAGCACTGCATTTAGTCAAAAATTAAAAAATGCTGCGCGAACTTGTCCAGTAGCCTTGAGTTTGGATCCTTCCGTTATCCAAACCATCAATTTTGATTTCTAAGTTGCATTGAGATTACTTTTTTTTAGAGAAATAAACCCAAAGAATCATGTCATTTCTATTTGAAAGTTTTAGTGGATGGAAAAAATACTGCGAGGAGCAGTCACTGTCTTTAGTTGATGTAGTGCTTGACTATGAGGTGACTCAAAAAGGGGCTACTCAGGAGCAGATTTGGCAGGGGATACAGCAGGCCTATCAGGTAATGAAAGATGCAGTGAAGACTGGCTTGGAACAGGAAATGAGTTCCCGCTCTGGGATGATTGCCAATGGCGCCAAGAAAGTCTATACCAATCCCTTGACAGTTCTTTCTCCAGAATTTCAGCGCTTAATCTCCAGGGCCTTGGCAGCCAAGGAGGTCAACTCTTGTATGGGTAGGGTGGTGGCTGCACCTACAGCTGGAGCTTCTGGCATCCTCCCAGGAACCTTGGTGACACTCCAAGAGATTCATAACCTTACCGATACGCAAATTTGTGAAGGCTTATTGATCGGAGCTGGTATTGCCTTGATCATTGAGCAAAAGGCAAGTTTGGCAGGTGCAGTGGGAGGTTGTCAGGCAGAAACGGGTTCGGCTGCTGCAATGGCAGCGGGAGCGATTGTCCATTGCTTGGGTGGATCTACGGATCAACTTTTTAATGCAGTAGCCATTACGATTCAGTGTATGCTAGGGCTGGTATGTGACCCTGTGGCAGGCTTGGTGGAAGTACCCTGTGTGGTGCGAAATGCAAGCGCAGCGGCTATCGCTTTTAGTTCTGCTCAAATTGCATTATCCAATGTCAGTGCAGTCATTCCTGTGGATGAATGCATTGAAGCGATGGGCGAGATTGGGGCATCTATGGAAAGCCGATATAAGGAGACGGCAATGGGAGGCTTGGCAGCTACCTTGACTGGACAAGAAATTGCAAATCGTGTTTTGATTCAAGATATTGAGATTCTTCCAGATCAAGAGTTACCCGAATAGTGCGGCTACAAAGGGGATGGAAAGCATCCAATCTATCGAAAAACTAAAAAAAGTAGCCCAAGCTAATCCGCTCAAGAGCATGTAGCTAAAAATCTTCTGTTTTGCAGACCCAAAAGATACCAAAATTAAAGTTCCTCCAATTGGTGTAAGTAGTATGGGTGTTAAAAAGGCAATGCCTAGCTCTCCATAAGAATTCCAGACGCGTACGATTCGACGATTTTTTTGGGTAAACAACTTTTTTTGCTTTCCATATCGCCGTTGAATCCATTTTTTAATGCGGGTTCCTAGAAAAGTAAAGAGGATCACACTGCTCATCATTCCCAATACACTCACAGCAATGATTTGCCAGGGGCTGTAGCCTGCCGCAGCCCCCAATATTGGTCCTGCTACAAATTTGAACATGGACAATAGGTAAATTCCTGCAAAGGTCAAAAATGCTTCACGCATGGGGGCTTGAATTTAGCAATGAAAATTTGGGTGTTTCGAGTGGTCCTTAAATTCGACTCAAGTGTTGAGGCAAGGGGGAATCTAGTTGGAAACAAAGAACGGTTAAGGATTGTTCGCCGACAGCGATACCTGTTAAAGAAGGACTTAGGCGCGCAGCTTGGTTGGGTTTGATCCTGTTCTATGAATTATTGATGAGATTAGATTTTTTCTCCAAAGGCGAGATCTCCAGCATCGCCTAAACCAGGAACGATGTAGGAGGAGGAGTTGAGTTTTTCATCAAGCGTTCCAAGCCAAAGTGAATAGGGAACGGTTATACTCTTCTTCAAATGTTCTACCCCTTCTGGCGCAGCAAATGCAGCAACCAAGTGAATCGCTTTTGGTGTACCATGTTTCAGCAAAGTTTGTAGTGATTCTACACAGGATTGTCCCGTAGCCAGCATGGGGTCCACTAAAATCAACACCTTATTGTCCAAGTTAGGGCTTGCATGGTAACCTAAGTTTACCGTCAGTTTCTCATCGGATTCTTCTCGAAAGGCACCGATAAACCCACTTTCTGCTTGATCAAAAAAATTCAAAAACCCTTGGTAAAAAGGGAGGGAGGCCCGCAATACAGCAACCAAAACTACCTGATCAGCTGGTAATTCTATTTCCGTTCGTTCTAACGGGGTTTTAACCTCTTTTTTTTGGTAGGTCAAGTTCTTGGAAACCTCATAGGCTAGAATTTCGCCAAGGCGTTCTAAGTTTTTCCGAAAGCGCATGCGATCCTTCTGAACTTGCTGGTCTCGCATTTCTGCCAAAAAATGATTGGCAATGGAAGGCTGTTGAGATAGTATAAACATGTTTAAAACTACAAAGAAAAGCAGGAACATCTCCAAAATCCTAGCTCGTAATTCACGCATTTTCCTAACGGTAGAAGACGGCAAGTATTGATGTTCCTTAGGATTTGAGACAAAAAAAAGAGGCTGGGGTATCCCAGCCTCTTTAACTATATGTTTAAGAATTACTTCACTTCGAAGCTTGCTCTTCTTGCCATTTGTCTTGCGTCTGCAGAAGACTTGTCTACAGAAGTGTCTTCGCCGTATCCTTTGTAAGATACTCTTGAAGCATCTACACCAGAAGCGATGATCAAGTCATATACCGCCTTAGCTCTGCTTTCTGATAGCTTGATGTTGTAGTTTTCAGAACCCAGTTCGTCAGCGTATCCTTTTACTTCAACAGTTACTCCAGGATTTCTTTTCAAGAAGTTAGAGATGTATTGCGCAGCGCTAATAGAGTAAGCCAAAGGCTTGTCGCTATCAAACGCATAGTATACGTTAACATAACCATCGTTGATTGCTTTTCTCAAGTAATCCACTTCGTCTCTTGAAACTTCAACTGGGCAGCCGTTTGAAGCAGCAGCGCCTGGCTGGAAAGGACACTTGTCCAAGTGATCAGGAGTGCCGTCACCGTCAGAATCCAATGTAGATCCAGATGGACTTACTCTAGCTCCAGCTGGAGTGTTAGGCTCTTTATCTAAGTAATCAGGTACACCATCAGCATCTGAGTCTTTCAACATGTCTTTAATGCCGTTGATTTGAGTAGCCAATTCTTCTTTAGTAGCATACTTGTTAGCAGCGATAAACCAGTCTGCATGTTGTGCTTGCTTACCCAAGTAGATGTTCAAACCCAATGTACCAGTCCACCAGTTTGCGTTTGGTCCAAAGAAACCATTGTTGGTTGATGGATTTGGCATGGTAGAAGGAAGAATTGCTGAAGATCCATCGAAAGTAATTGTCTGACGACCGTTCAAGATGGTTGATACATCACCTACAAGAGCGATTTTTTCAGTCAATTTAATTTGTGGAGTCAAACCAAAGATGAGCGTGTACACGCGATCGTTAAAGTCATTGAAACGGTTCAACTCTGGATTTACCACTCCAATACCTCCGCCCATGTGAAACAACATGCCGAGTTTATTCGAGAAAGTTTCAAAATTCATGATTCGACCCACGTTCGCTACACCCTGAAGGTTTAGACGGAAGTACTTGGTATCGAAAGCTGGGCTATTTCCATCTACTTCTTTGAAAGATCCGAAACCGTAGTCAACTTTGGCTCCAAACTTTTCATTGAACATGTAACGAACTCCTAGGTCAACGTGTCCAACATTAAGGGTTGGAGAAAGAAAACCTGCTGTTAATGGAGCCATTGGCTTGTTGAAGCCAGCAGTTGCCTCAAGAGACCACTTGTTGAATTCCTGCGCATTGGCAGCAAACGCCAAAGAACCGGCCAAAAGGGTAGAGAGTATTAGTTTTTTCATGACAAAAAATTTTTGTTTCGAATTTTAGGTTTGGTAATCTAATTACAAAGATAAATGCTTTTATTTTATTGCAAAACTACAGGATTTATTTAAATAACAAGACATTAACAAATTTGTTTAGCTCTTTGTAAAGGTCTTATTTCGCCTTTTCATTTACATATTCCATGCCAATTTCTGATTTTCTTAAAGAAATCCTTCTAATTCAATCCGTATCTGGAGATGAATCTCTGGTTGCTGAATGGGTTGTAAACTATGTTACTCAACGGAAGAGCAATTGGAAGGTTGCTCCAGAAGTGTATCATGGTGAGGAATTTCACGATTGTATCCTACTCAAGTTTGGCAATCCTCGAACAGCGGTTTTTGCGCATATGGATACCATTGGCTTCATGGTCCGGTATGCGAATCAATTGGTCCCGGTGGGTGGTCCTGAGTTGATTTCAGGTACCCGTCTAGTTGGAAAAGATTGCTTTGGTGAGATTTCTTGCAAATTGGTTGTGGAAGGGGATGAGCTTTTTCATGACTTTCCAAGAAAAATAGAACGAGGAACGAGGCTGTCCTTTGAACAAGATATCCGGGTAGATTCCGAATTTATACAAGCAGCTTATTTGGATAATCGTCTTGGAATGTATGCTGCTTTGAAGCTTTGCGAGACCCTTGAAGATGGTTGGGTAGTTTTTACCACCTACGAAGAACATGGAGGAGGCAGTATGCCATTTTTACTTCCATTTATTCAGAAAACGGCACCAATAAAGCAAGCCTTAATTTCAGATATTACTTGGATCACGGATGGGGTGCACCACCACCAAGGCGTCGTTGTTTCCATTCGAGACAAGTTTATTCCTCGCAAAAAATTTATTGACCGAATCATCCAACTTGCTCAACAAAGCGAAATCCCCTTTCAGTTGGAGGTGGAAGGTTATGGAGGGAGTGATGGACGAGAAGTTCAGTTTTCACCTTATGCCCTAGATTGGTGTTTTATTGGAGCAGCGGAAGATCATGTCCATAGTCCAGATGAAAAAGTTTCGCTTAAGGACTTAGATAACATGGTAAACTTGTACGAATACCTACTCAAAGCATTGTAAATCGGACCATGAAGAAGATTCAAATCAAGGATAAAACCTTCGAGACTTACCTTAGCGAGTTGCAACTCGAGCATCGCATCAAGGAATTAGGAGCGCAAATTTGTGCAGATTTTGAAGGAGAAGAACTGGTATTGCTTGGAGTCCTGAATGGTTCGTTTTTGTTTTTAGCAGATTTAGTTCGAGCGATCCCCATGGAGCTAAGCTGCGATTTTATTAAAATCTCTTCGTATTCAGGTATGGAGTCGACGGGCAAGGTGACCGAAGTCATTGGTATCCCCTCTTCCATTGCTGGCAAATCCGTGGTGATTGTTGAAGATATTGTTGATACGGGTAGAAGTATGGCCTACTTGCTGGAGCAACTGGCTACTTTTCAACCTAAACGCGTGGCCATAGCGACCTTACTCTTCAAAAAGGAGGCTTTTACCTTTAATTATCCCTTGGATTATGTTGGTTTTGAAATTCCGAATAAATTTGTGGTCGGATTTGGACTCGATTACGATGGAGCCGGTCGAAATTATCCAGAGATCTATCAACTGAGTACCCCCTAAAACTATCTATATGCTTAACCTTGTTTTGTTTGGACCTCCAGGTGCTGGAAAAGGCACTCAGAGTGAAAAAATCATTTCCTCTTATGGACTTACGCACTTATCTACTGGGGATTTGTTTCGAAAACACTTAGGTGAAGGAACTCCGTTAGGGTTATTGGCAAAAGGATTTATGGACCAAGGACGCTTGGTGCCGGATGAGGTGGTCATTCAGATGGTAGAAGATAAGATTGCGACGACAAAGGATAGCAAAGGATTCATTTTTGATGGATTCCCTCGCACCACTGCACAGGCGGAAGCCCTGGATGCCATGCTTCTCAAAAACGGAATGCGCATTTCTGGAATGATAGCTTTGGAAGTTCCTCAGGAGATCTTAAAAGAGCGAATTCTAGAAAGAGGAAAAACCTCAGGTCGAGTGGATGACCAAGAGGAGGCCAAGATAAATACCAGAATCCAGGTTTACCTGGACGAGACGTTACCAGTGGCAGCGTACTACGAACAACAAGGTAAATTTCATCAAATCGATGGTGTGGGAAAGATCGAGGAAATCTTTGATCAGATTGCTGCCGTGATTGATGGGTATTGATCCCTAGCTTTTTGCTAAATTTGCATTTCAAAGACTTGGCTAGGCTCTAGGGCTTAGCCTTTTTTCATTCACCGTCCATGGCTGATTCTAACTTCATCGATTACGTAAAATTTTGCTCCAGATCTGGAGCAGGGGGTGCTGGTTCTGTACATTTCCGCAGGGAAAAGCACGTGCCTAAAGGAGGGCCTGATGGGGGAGATGGTGGTCGTGGAGGTCACATCATTCTCAGAGGGAGTTCGCAATTGTGGACGCTTCTTCACCTGAAATATAAAAAGCACGTCATTGCAGAACCTGGAAAAGGTGGGGATGGAGGTCGCAGAACAGGGGCTGATGGAAAAGATGTCATTTTGGAGGTGCCATTAGGGACCGTTGCCAGGGACGCTGAAACCGGAGAGAAGCGTTTTGAAATTACGACTCATGGGCAAGAAATTATCCTAACCAAAGGAGGTCGAGGAGGATTGGGTAATGATCATTTCAAAACCGCCACTAATCAAGCCCCACATTTTGCTCAACCTGGGGAAGAAGGAATAGAAGAATGGATTATTCTTGAGCTGAAATTGCTAGCTGATGTGGGATTGGTTGGTTTTCCAAATGCAGGGAAGTCCACTTTGCTTTCTTCCATCTCTGCTGCAAGGCCTGAAATTGGGGATTATGCATTTACTACCCTGGTTCCAAACCTAGGAGTAGTCAGCTATCGGGACGACAAGTCCTTTGTGATGGCAGATATTCCTGGAATCATTGAAGGTGCTGCAGAAGGCAAAGGTCTCGGAATTCGTTTCTTAAGACATATTGAACGCAACTCGATTCTATTGTTTTTGATTCCTGCAGACGCCAAGGATATCCAAGAGCAGTATCGAATCCTTCTAGGTGAGTTGAGAAAATACAATCCAGAACTCTTGGATAAAAAGCGCTTGCTCGCGATTTCTAAAGTAGATATGCTGGATGAGGAGTTGATGAAGGAAATGGAACAAGAAATACCAAAAGACCTTCCTTACGTATTTATCTCCTCTGTCAGCCAGTTTAATTTGGAGAAATTAAAGGATTTGATCTGGCAGGCAATTCATTCCTAAATCCGCCACTTTGTCAGCCTTGAAGGTCTGGCAAACTCCTTGTTAATTTTAAACAAGCCAACTACCATCGATATACCCATGGAAAATAAAAATCAAGAACAGCAGGAAGGGGAATTGAACCTTGAGGAAACGAAATTAGAAGAGACTACAACCCCTGATGGGGAAGTCACTGAAGAAGATGAGTTGAGTCAAGAACAAAAATTGACTGCAGAAGTAGGGGAATTGAAGGAAAAATACCTTCGATTGTATTCTGATTTTGAAAATTTTAGAAAAAGAACTGCCAAGGAGCGGATTGACTTGATCAAAACAGCCTCAGAGGATGTGTTGAAAGACCTCATTCCGGTAGTCGATGATTTTGAACGCGCCTTTAAGGCTGCAGAAAAAGAGGCAGATGTCCAAAAAATTCAAGAAGGTAACCAATTGATTTTTCACAAACTGGTAAAAATTCTTGATAGCAAGGGGTTAAAACCCATGGAAGATTTAATTGGTAAACCGTTTGACCCCGATACGCAAGAAGCAATTACACAGATCCCTTCTCCAAGCCCAGAATTCAAAGGGGCAGTAGTAGATGTGGTAGAAAAAGGGTACTTTTTAGGTGAAAAGGTAGTTCGATTCGCCAAAGTAGTGACCGGAGCATAACAAAATTATGGCAAAAAGAGACTATTACGAGGTACTCGGTGTATCCAAATCCGCTAGTGCGGAGGACATCAAGAAGGCATATCGCAAACTAGCAATCCAATACCATCCCGATAAAAATCCGGACAATCCTGAGGCTGAAGATAAGTTTAAGGAAGCTGCGGAGGCCTACGAGGTATTGAGCAATCCGGAGAAAAAGCAACGTTACGACCAATTTGGCCACCAAGGAATGGGTGGTAATGGTGGTTTCGGAGGTGGAGGGATGAATATGGAAGACATCTTCTCCCAGTTTGGAGATATTTTTGGCGGAGGAGGATTTGGCTCCTTCTTTGGCGGAGGTGGTGGAGGTGGAAGACGCACTAAAAAAGGAACCAATCTTCGGGTCAAGCTAAAGCTCACGCTTAGTGAAATTGCGAATGGCGTAGAAAAGAAAATTAAAGTAAAGCGCCAGGTAGTCGCTCCTGGGGTGACCTTCAAAACCTGTTCTACTTGCCAAGGATCAGGTCAAGTAAAAAAAGTAGTGAATACCATGTTGGGCCAGATGGTCTCTGCAAGTACTTGTGGAGTTTGTGGTGGATCTGGACAACTGGTAGACAAAAAGCCAGATGATGCGGATTCACGAGGTTTGCTTTTGAAGGAAGAGGTCATCTCCATTACTATTCCAGGTGGTGTGGGTGAGGGCATGCAGCTCAGCATGTCTAGTAAGGGAAATGAGATGCCAGGTGGAATCCCTGGTGACCTATTGATTGTCATTGAAGAGGCTGAGGACGGCATGTTTCAGCGAGAAGGCAACAATGTCATCTATGACCTGCACATCTCCTTTATAGATGCGGCATTGGGTGAATCTGTAGAAGTTCCAACGCTGGATGGGAAGGTGAAAATCAAAATTGATCCGGGAACCCAAAGTGGAAAAATGCTTCGTCTCAAAGGCAAGGGAATTAAAGATATAAACGGTTACGGTAAAGGCGACCAATTGATTATGGTGAATATTTGGACGCCAACTACCCTATCGAAAGAGGAGAAAGCTGTTTTGGAAGGACTGAAGGATTCGGATAATTTCAAACCTGATCCAGGGAAGCAAGACAAGTCCTTTTTCGACAGGATGCGGGAGTTTTTTTAAAAAATTGAAAAGCCAGAGTCAAGCTCTGGCTTTTTTTATATTTTTAAAAAACCTTTTTAAGGCTCACCCGTACCTTATTGCTATGTTTAAAAAATTGTGTCTTTTGATTTTCCTAATTCCCCTAGCTGGAACTTGGGTTCATGCACAATTTGTTCGGGAGTACCGAGTAGCAGCTAAAAATGGAATTGAGAAGGTTACTTTAAATTTCAGTACCTACAAAAGCCAAACTCAGGTTAAACGAACTACTGGAAAGGACCCTGTAACCATACATGGTCACCTCTTGCAAGCAAATATTCTCCCCGATTTCCGCTCCTCTACCTCAAAAAATGGAGTCACGGCAAGTTTGGTTCACAAGAACATTGAATCAGACAACCTTGGGAAAAGCATTACCTCCAAATTGTTTTCTACTTCAACTGGTTTTGACCATACCTGGGATGTGGGTTTGGCATCTACTTATGCCTATGACTTAGAGTTTAATTTGGGGATGGGAACTGCAGATTTTGATTTAGCCCAATTGGCAGTAGCCACCTTGAAAATTAAAAGTGCAAGCGCAGACGTTTCCATTCACAACAGTTCAGCTACGCCCAATTTGACCGGAATGGACACCTTGCTGGTGACACTCAATATGGGAACAGTGGATTTACTTCAAGCGCAGCAAACTCAAGCCAAAAAAGTAATTATTGAGGTCAACTACGGTCAGATTAATTTGAATTATGGATTGGGACAAACCACCAAAGGTCAAGTCATCGCTGCAGTGGGCGGAGGGATGATTTACCTCAAATTGCCTCCAGTTTCCAATCCGGTTAAAATTAGAATGAAGACCACCCCCCTTTGTCGAACTTCGGTCCCAGAGCACCTCAGAGCTATTGGGGAAGATGTTTTTGTAACCAAAGGCTATACCGCCTCGGATCCTAGGTTATTGGAAATTATTTTGGATGTAGGAGTAGGATCCATAACAATCGAGTAGGATGTTGGAAATCTGTCAACTGAATAAGTCCTATGGTAGCCACAAAGCGCTAACCGATTTAGATTTGGTGGTTCCCAATGGAGGAATTTTTGGTTTGTTGGGCCCAAATGGTGCTGGCAAAACCACCCTTATTCGAATCATCAATCAAATCATTGAGCAGGATAGCGGTGAAATCCGGATGGATGGGCAGCTTCTTTCTGGGGATGCCATTCGCAAAATCGGATACCTTCCTGAAGAACGGGGTTTGTACAAAAAAATGGGGGTATGGGATCAGTTGATTTATTTTTCAAGAATCAAAGGGCTTACAGCTGCAGAAGCGAAACATCGGGTAAATCACTGGTTGGAGAAGTTTGAAATCGCTTCTTGGAAAAACAAGAAAATTGAAGACCTGTCAAAAGGCATGGCCCAAAAAATTCAATTTATTGCTACCATTATCCATGAACCCCGACTTTTGATTTTGGACGAACCTTTTTCTGGCTTTGATCCGGTAAATGCAGCACTTCTAAAAAATGAAATTTTAGACCTAAAAAAGGCGGGTACTACCATAGTATTGAGCACCCATCGCATGGAATCCGTGGAGTTACTTTGTGACCAAGTGGCCATGATTCACAAGTCGAAGAAAATTTTGGATGGCAGCATTCGAGAGATCAAATCTAGATTTAGACCTGCGGAAATCCGAGTGAGTCTGGAACACCTGAGTCAAGAGTTGCCACCTAGCTGGCAGGTTGAAGCCCGGGAAGAGGGAAGAGTGGACCTGCTATTGCCCCTGAATGGACAGTCCTCCAATGCACTCCTACAAGAACTTATGGGGTTTGGGCAGGTTGTTTCCTTCCAAGAGCGCTTTCCAACTATGGAGGAAATTTTTATTCAACAAGTAAATGCGAGTACCCATGCATAAAGTATTGCTAGTAATTCAGCGGGAGTATTTGGCACGGGTAAAGAAAAAATCTTTTTTAATCGCCACGTTACTTACCCCATTGATTTTTCCGGCCATCATGGCGGTCTTTGTTTGGATAGCGGTGGAGGAAAAAGAAAACCAATCCTTACGGGTCATCGAATTGGTAGACGAAACAGGCCTATTTTTTATGGAAAGCTCGGAGCAATATGCTTTTAGCTCTTCTGG